>JAXJVW010000072.1:0-1075 GCA_036308365.1 Muribaculaceae bacterium | reverse complement strand
CGGTTTTCTGGTAGACCGGGATCGAAGTAAACCGTGCGGTCATACATCACGAAACGTTCCGGGTGTTTATAATAAATGTGGTTTTTGGGGAGAACTTCTTTGGGTGAAGTTGTCACACGGTAGGGGTTGAGCCACGCGTGGAGTTCCATTCCGCGGCTGTGACATTCGTCGATCATGAACTGCAGGGGATCCCATGCGGGCGAAGGGGCAACTCCGGCTTTGCCGCTCAGGAAGCGGCTCCAGGGTTCGAAGTTTGACTGATAGAGGGCGTCGGCCGATGGGCGCACCTGCCATACGATTGCGTTTACGCCGGCTGCTTTCAGAGAGTCGAGCTGGTTTCTGAGGTAGGCTTTGTTTTGGTCAGTTGTTTGACGCGCGTACTGTCCTTGATGAACAGTGTGCATCCAAGCCCCGCGGAACTCACGTTTCGGATTCTGGGCTGATACACCGGCCACTGTGGCGATGATTAAAGCGAGTGATACGAATAGTTTTTTCATTGGTTGTATTGTGGTTAAAATAGTGTTGTCAGTTTGTTGAAGAGGTCGTGGAGCGGCAGTCCCATGACATTGTAGTAGCAACCTTCGATGCGCGACACTCCGATGTAGCCTATCCATTCCTGGATTCCGTAGGCTCCGGCTTTGTCGAGTGGGCGGTATTTGTCGACGTAGTAGTTGATTTCGTTGTCGGACAGATTTTTGAATTCCACAATCGTGGTGGTGGAGAAACTTTGCATGCCGTGGTCGCCGGTTGTCAGTGTCACTCCGGTTATGACTTTGTGACGTTTTCCCGATAGCTGTCGGAGCATTTCGCGGGCATTTTCGGGGCCACCGTGGGGTTTGCCCATGACGATTCCGTCGCAGATTACCACGGTGTCGGCTGTGATGATTATGTCGTCAGGACCGATGTCGTTGGTGTAGGCTTCGGCTTTTTTTCTCGACACGTATTCCGCCACGTTCTCAACCGGGGTGTCGGTGGGGAACGATTCGTCGACGTCGCGCGGCTTTATCAGTTTGACATCGATGTCGAGGTTGGCCAACAGCTGACGGCGTCGGGGCGAAGCGCTTGCGAGGAATAT
>JAXJVW010000071.1:0-2177 GCA_036308365.1 Muribaculaceae bacterium | reverse complement strand
TCCATTTTGTCGCGGTAGTGGAGGAACCAACTGCCCTTCTGGGTCTGCGGCATATCGCTCAATATCATAATAGAGTGATTGAAGGAGTGCTTGCCAAAGTGCGACTTTATGCCGCCGTTGGCCGGTAGCGTCTCGTCTTTAAGTTTGGCGTAGTCGATGAATTTGGCTTCATCGACCAGCAGCCAGGAGAGCGTAAGCGAGTTTGAGCTGCCGGGGCGGTCCTGTGATATAATCACGGCGACCGACCCGTTGTAGAAAGATATGACGTGTTCATAATCTTTCGGGTCGATGATGGGCTGACGGAACGACTTGGGCGGTTTCCTCCCCACGACATAATGGATTCCCTCGATGTAGCCCCATCGCTTCCAGGCGGCGAGCAAGCCCGGAATTGTGTTGGTCAATCCATGCTTGAAGGTCGGCACGACGATGCCGCCTGTGGAGCCGGGCATACGCTGCATATTGCGCAGAACAAACGGAGCAGCTATGCTGTCCGTCTTGCCGGTGCGTCGCCCTGCGACGATAACGGTGGTGTTCGCGCCGATAAGCTGCGTGAGGCGTTGGGGCTTGTTAAAGTACACTTTTTTCTGTGTCATCGTCGGGGGTGTTCTTGGGGTCAGGGAAAAGCGAGTCAAATTCGAGGTCCACTTCCTCGAACTCGACATCTTCAATGTCGATGGTTTCGGCCCGGTACTTCTCAATCATAGCCGCGATTTTGTCGGCTATGTTGGGAATAGGCTCGATGCCGAGGACACGCGGATCATCGGTAGCCGTGAAGGGCTGAACGAGGATTTGGTCGAGCGGTATGGCCTGTTCATCTTCAAGGTCAACTCGGTTGAGCTTGCCGTAGGCGGTTGCCGCCCGCTCCATCGTCTTGCTGTCCTTACGCTTCTCGGCCATCTTGTAAGTGGCGATAAGCATTTCGTTGGTTCGCCAACGGTGGAAGTCGCGAGAGGCAGAGCCGAGCATCGGTAGCAGCGACTTCACCACGGCAAGGTCGGAATATGCCGTAGTGCGGTGTATTCCGTGGCGTTGGCACACTTCGGCGACAAACTCGCGGTCGGTGCCGTCAGGATTGGCGATGAACCAGTTATACATTTCGCGCACACGCAGGACTTTCTCGACCATCTGGCCGGGATAACGCTCGCGTAACTCCACCTCTTTTGTAAAGAGTTCGGCGCGGCAAACTTCTATAGCGTTTGGGTAACTCATTCGTCGTCCTCCATATCCAAAAGGTTAGCCCGCGCATTTTCGAGCGCGAGCGGAGAGCCTACCTGCGCCAGCATCATCTCCTGAGAGTGCAGCTTGACCTTAGAGGCGGCTTTGCCACGGCGGTATGCTTTGCTAACGTCGGTGCCTCGGTCGGCGATGTCAGAGCGCAGCACATCAGCCGGAATGTCGAGCAGGTCGGCAATATCTGAAATCTTCAAGTAGATTGAGGCGAACTTCTCAATCTGCGTTAATTCTGTTTCTGAATAAATCATGAAGCGGTACTGAGTGATTTTGAATGAGGTCAGATACTTGGGCGAATAACTCTGCGAAGATTGCAGGGTCGGTAGAGATAAAAGCGGACTCGTGGCGGTTTCCGCGAGTGAGATTTTGCGAGGTGATAACCGAAACTGTATCGCCCCTTTCCGACTTTACCAACAAAATCTTGCTGTGGTTGTCAGCAAGATAGGTGCGCTCAATAACTTGGGTGATGAACGCCCAAAGTTTGAGCGTCTTGTTGGTAGCCTTGTGGTCGAGCACAAGGTTAATCCGGCTCACGCGCTTATCCTTCGTGATGAAGAATAAGCGGCGAAGAAATTCCTCCGAGATGGAGAAAGAAGTCTGCCATACCTCGGCGACGCCGACTTGTCCCAAAATCCATTCGAGAATGTCGGCAACCTGCACGGCATTTGAAAGGTAAGCCTGAAAAGGCGTCTCTTTCAACGGGCGAAGGATTTGGTCGATGTTGGCCGAGCGTTTCATTTCTTCTTCCTGGCTTTGGGTTTCTTGTCCGAGCCAAGCGACTTCGTCGATAAGGCAACGGCTTTAGTCGAGGGGTCAGGAAGTACGAAATGGTCGTAAGCCTCCCAGTTGGCGTGGAGTTTCTTGTCGAGCGATATAAGTTCTTTGAGGAACGGGTATCGCTCGGAGTCCGGGCAGGTGGAGTTTTCAAGCGAGAGCGAGCGGAGGCG
>JAXJVW010000070.1:0-7865 GCA_036308365.1 Muribaculaceae bacterium | reverse complement strand
GCCATTTTGTGGCCTTTTCTTTTCTTTCCGCTGGGCATATTGGGTAAGAATTAAAATGTTAATAAAATAGATGATTTAAAAATTTTCGATTGAAGAAAGGATAGTCAGTTAACGAACCTGTTCCTTGAAAGTATCGGCGGGTTTGAAAGCCGGGATACGGTGTTCAGGGATGATGATGGTGGTGTTTTTAGAAATGTTGCGCGCAGTTTTTTCTGAGCGAGTTTTGAGGATGAAACTACCAAAGCCACGAAGATAAACATTTTCGCCGTTGGCCAGAGAGTCTTTTACTACATCCATGAACGCCTCGATTGTCTGCAGGACCATTTCTTTGGGAAGTCCTTTGGTTTTTGCGATTTCGTTAACGATATCTGCTTTAGTCATTGTTATATCTTTTTTAGTTTATTAGGAATAGTCAAATGATGTTTTGATTGCTAAAATCGCACACTTTAAATAGTTGGTTGATTTTTTGCAGTGCAAATATCGTACTTTTTTTTCAATTATGCAGTATAATGGGCTTAATTTTTTTTTATTGCGCCATCAAAATGGTTGATTCGGGGTGTTATTTTATGGTTTTGGCGATGGGTTGAGCAGTTCGTTGTAGGTTTTGGGGTCGGAAATCAGATTGATTGCCTCGTTGTAGACTGGGTTGAGATGATTGACCACATGATAGAATGAACCGTTCTCAAAGAGGTCGCGGGCAATGAGCGCTTTGATGAGAGTTGTTATCTGAGGTCCGCTTTTTTGGAAGTTCTCCTGGTTGAATTTGACGTCGTTTTCTTCACCCATGGCTATGAATTCGTCGATCATCGGTTTGGTGACGTTGAATTCGTTGATGAACTTCTGTTCGTTTTTGAAATTCTTTTTCAGTTCGTGGCGGTTTTTGTCGATGTAAGTGATTGCGAATTTGTTGAATACGCCTTTTGCCATGAGGTCGCGGTAGTAGTTGGAGTAGAGGGTTGTGTCGATGCTGACGAAACGGTCGGGCATGATTCCGCCACCTCCGTAGACTGTACGGTGGTTTTTGAGTGTGAAGGTTTTGAGCGATTCCTCGAAGTGGATAGAGTCGGCCGATGAGAGTTCGCCTGATTTGATTCTGTTGTAGAGGTCCTTGTCATATTCCTCGCTGTTACCGTTGGTGTAGGGTTTCTGGATCAAACGACCCGAGGGGGTGTAGTATCTGTTGATTGTCAGGCGCACCATTGTTCCGTCGGGTAGGGGGAATGGTTGCTGAACGAGTCCTTTGCCGAATGTGCGACGTCCGACAACCAGGCCTCGGTCGTGGTCCTGGATTGCTCCGGCGAGTATTTCGGCTGCCGAAGCGGAGTATTGGTCGACCATGACAACGAGACGTCCTTGTGGCATCAGGCCGTTTCCGGTGGCATCCATCTGGTTGCTTTTGTTTCGGTAGGTTGATTTTGTTGAGACAACGTTGTCGCCTTTTTTGAGGAATTCGTTTGCCACGGCCACCGCTGCGCCGAGATAGCCTCCGCCGTTGCTTTCGAGGTCGAGGATCAGGTTTCTCATCCCTTTGGATTTGAGTGAGGAGAGCGCCTGTTTCATTTCCTTCTCGGTTGATTCGCTGAAGCGTATGAGTTTTATGTAGCCTGTTGAGTCATTGACCATGAAAGAGGCGTCGATGCTGTTGACGGGGATATCGTCGCGTTTGACGCGGAATGTGATTGGCTCGTTGACACCTTTACGCAGCACTTTGAGATCGACTTCCGTTCCTTTGGGGCCGCGCAGAATGTTCATCACGGAATTGTTTTTACGTTTCACTCCGGAGATGATGGAGTCACCGGCTGAGAGTATTCGGTCGCCGGCGAGTATGCCCACTTTTTCCGAAGGGCCACCGGCGATGGTTTGTATTATATATAATGTGTCGTTGAGCATGTTGAACTGAATGCCTATACCGGAGAAATTGGCGTTGAGCGGTGTTGTCAGTTCCTTTGTCTCCTCCTTGTCAGAGTAGGTGGAGTGGGGATCGAGGGTCTTGAGCATGGCTCTGATGGCGTCTTCCGTGATTTTGTTGCTGTCGACAGAGTCCACGTAGAAATTCTCGATTATTCGCTGCACCATCAGGAGTTTGCGCATGTTGTTGTCATCGGCGTGCAGAGCCGGGATTATCAATAGAGATAGGATTAAAGTGTGGAGTAATTTTTTCACAATCTTTTTATAGAAATTATGCAGGGGGTGGTCGGCCGGGGAATAAAGGCTGACTGACTGCTGGTTGTTGAAATTATGGGAGCATTGATGATGTGTCGTAGCCGTAATGGTCGAGTTCGCGCACAATCGACGAGCTTATGGCCGCATGCTCCGGCAGGGTGTATAGCAGAATTGTTTCAATGCCTGATATTCTGCGGTTTATGTCGGCCAGATTGCGTTCATACTCGAAGTCGGTTGTGTTTCTCACGCCTCTGACCATGTAGCGGGCATTCTCGGCCTGACATGCTTCGATTGTCAAGCCGGAGTAGGAGATGACTTTGACGTTCGGCAGATGGGCTGTTGCGTTTTGAATCTGTTTGATTCGTTTGGTCAGGTCGGGTTCAGTGTCTTTACGGCTGTTTATCCCTATGGCTATTATTAATTCAGAGAACAGTGGGGCGGCACGTTCCACCACTGACAGGTGTCCGATGGTGAACGGGTTGAATGAACCTGGGAAAAGGGCTTTTTCAGACATTTTCTAATTGCTGTTTTGTTACGAAACTGATTTCGGTGTCATCTTCGACCACGAGGTTGTCAATGATGAACGACTGGCGGTCAGGGGTGTTTTTGCCCATGTAGAATTCGAGCAGCTGGGCCGGTTCGTCTTCTTTACGCAGTGTCACCTTGTCGGCACGCATGTTCGGTCCGATGAATTCGGCAAATTCCTCATGGGAGATTTCACCGAGGCCTTTGAATCGGGTTATTTCCGCGTTAACGCCTAATTTTTCGATGGCGTTGATGCGTTCTTCGTCAGAGTAGCAGTAGTAAGTGTCCTCGGGGATTCCGCTTTTGCGTGAGTTTTTGCCTTGACGGCGTGACACTTTTTTGCTTCTGACGCGGAACAGTGGGGTCTGCAGCACGTAGACATGGCCATCCCTGACAAGGTCGGGGCAGAACTGAAGGAAGTAGGTGAGCAGCAGCAGACGGATGTGCATTCCATCGACATCGGCATCAGTTGCGATGATGACTTTGTTGTAGCGTAGGTCGTCGATTGAGTTTTCAATGTTTAGGGCCGCCCTCAGCAGGGCGAATTCTTCATTTTTGTATACTTCAACAAGTGGCAGCTCAAAAGTGTTCAGCGGTTTGCCACGTAGAGAGAATACGGCTTGAGTGTCCACGTCGCGGATCTTGGTGATTGTTCCTGATGCTGACTCACCTTCGGTTATGAAAATGGAGGATGCGTTTTTCTTTTCAGGGTTCCCCTTTGCATCGCACAGGTGCACGCGGCAGTCAAGAAGTTTCTTGTTGTGCACGGCCAGTTTTTTGGCGCGCTCCCTTGACTGCTTGGTCACTGTTGCCATCGCTTTGCGGTCGCGTTCGCTTTCCTGAATACGTTTTAGAATCACCTCGGCAATCTCCTTGTTTTTATGCAGGAAATTGTCGAGTTCCTTTTTGAGGAAATCGCCGATGAATTTATTCACAGACGGACCTTCTTTCGACATATCTTTTGATCCGAGGCGTATTTTTGTTTGCGATTCAAACACCGGCTCCTGGATTTTAATGGCGATTGCCGCAACCATTCCGTTGCGTATGTCGGTGTATTCGAAGTTTTTTCCGAAGAAGTCCTTGAGAGTTCTCGCCACGGCCTCCTTGAAAGCTGCGAGATGCGTTCCGCCTTGGGTTGTGTGCTGACCGTTGACGAAAGAGTAGTATTCCTCGCCATATTGATTGGCGTGAGTTATCACCACATCGATGTCCTCGCCCTTGAGATGTATGGGGTCGTAGAGAGCAGGGGTGGTCATGTATTCTTTCAGCAGATCGAGCAGGCCGCCGCGGGAGAAATATTTCTGTCCGTTGTAGATTATTGTCAGTCCCGTGTTAAGATATGTGTAGTTCTTAAGCATGGGCACGATGTATTCCTCGAGGAATTTGTAGCCTTGGAAAATGGTGTTGTCAGGGGTGAACTGCACGAGAGTGCCGTTAGGTTCGTCAGTGTCCACCGGCTGTGAGCATTCGATCATCTCGCCGCCACAGAACACCGCTTTCACCATCTGGCCATCGCGGAAGGTGGTGATTTGGAAATCGCTTGAGAGGGCATTGACCGCCTTGAGGCCAACACCGTTCAATCCCACAGATTTTTTGAACGCCGGAGAGTCGTATTTACCACCGGTGTTAGGCACTGACGCCACCGCCACGAGACTTCCCAGGGGTATGCCTCGTCCGTAGTCGCGGATGGTGACAGTGTAGTCCGTCACGTCGACCAGAATCTGTTTGCCGCACCCCATCATGAACTCATCGATAGAGTTGTCGAGCACTTCCTTCAGCAGCACGTAGATGCCGTCGTCGTTATTGGTTCCATCGCCGAGTTTACCGATGTACATGCCCGGTCGCCTGCGGATGTGAATGTTCCACTTCAGCGTTTTGATGTCGTCCTCGGTGTAATCTACGGGGGCAGGTGATTCGGTGTTCAAGGGTAGGTCGTATTGGATTTCTTCTGACATGGCAATGATGGGTTGGTAGGTTGTGGATAAGGCTTGTGTCGTTAATGTACTCCGCCGGAATGATGACTCAGGGGGGGGTGCGTCAGGATTTCCGTGAGGAGATGCGGTAATAGCAACGTTCACACAAAGATATAATTTTTTTTTGGGGTGTGCAAATTCAAATGGTAGAATTTGGCAGAATTTGGCAGGGTTGTCGGGTCGTAGGGAAAAACCTTGACTACGGTTTGTTTATCCATCGCCCGCATGATGTCAAACAGTAGTGCCACGACAGTATTACAGTAGGAAAACCCGGCGACTCAATCCTCGAATTCCGCTATGATTTCAAATGATTCGCTTAGGTTGCGACGTTTATGAACCTGGCAGGAGTCGTAGATGGGTCATTGGTCATCGCAGGTGATACCGGCGAAATGATGGGAGGCGCAACATTCGTGGATCCGTTTGTCGACAATCAGGTGGCGGGAAGCCATACCGGCGATGGTGGTCATTTCGTGAGACACCAGTATGATGGTGGAATTGCGTGCCAGACGGGCTATGATCTCATACATTTTTTTCTCGAAATGTTTGTCGATGTAGCTTAGCGGTTCGTCGAGCACCAACAGGTCGGGTGAACTGATGATGGCTCTGCCCAACAGGCCTCTTTGCAGCTGACCGCCAGACAGTTCGCCTATGGGGCGGCTGCGATGTTGTGTCAGCATGACGGTGTCGAGGGTTGTTTCGACGAGATGACGGCGTTGCCGGTCTGATAAATTTTTCGTGTTCAGCAGACCGGATGCTATCACCTGCTCCAGAGTGATGGGGAAGTGGGAGTCGATAGAGCTTTTTTGAGGGAGATAGCCAATGTTTAGCGATTTGGCGATTTGACCATCATTGAAATAGCTGACGTTGCCGCGAGTGGGGTGTAACAGCTTCAAAATCAGGCGCAGCAAAGTTGTTTTTCCTCCGCCGTTAGGACCGGTTATGGCAATGAAGTCGCCTTGGTTTATGGTCAGGTTAACGTCGCTCAGGACCGAGCGGCTGTCCCATCGCATGGCTACATCGGTCAGTTCTATCAATTTATTTTTTTGAAAATCCATCGGTGATTTTTTTTACTTCGGCTTCCCAGTCTTCGCTCATGGTGTTTAATTCGATTATCGTGGCTTTGATTTGCCTGTTGAGAGTTTTCGCCTGGGAGGTGTCGAATTCTTTCTGGATAAAAAGCAGTGTGGCCCCGGAGTTGGAAGCCTGGTCGATTCGGTCCTGCAACTGTTTGACAGACAATTCCTTGTTGTGGCTCCCAACGACAATTTGATTTAAAGAATAGTCATTGGCCAGATAGCTCAGCGAGGGGTGCCACACCATGAAACTGCGCTGTCCCGACCCGGAAATGCTTCGTGACAGGACGTCGCCTATGGAGTCGATGCGGTTGATAATGGAGTCGCAACGTTGGGCAAAAGCGGCTTTGTTGTCAGGGTCGGCAGAGGAGAGAATGCAGGCAATATTGCGGGCCATGATGGCCATGTTTTTGGGTGAGCTCCACACGTGAGGGTCAGCAGCGTCATGATGGTGATGGTCAGAATCATGGTCATGATGATTGTGTTCGCAGTCGCCGTGGGTGCCATAGAGCAGATTGATTCCGTCGAGCGGATAGGCGATGTTGAGTCCGGGTGAATTTTCCCGGAGTTTGTCGATGAGATTTTTTTCAAAATCGAGTGTGCCCATGGGGATGTAGATGTCAGCGTCAGAGATGCTGAGCATTGAGGCCACGGTAGGCTCGAACGATTCAGGGTTCGCGTTGGATCCCATCACCGTTTTCACATTCACCAAATCGCCGCCGATGGCTTTGACCAGATATTCCTGCGGGGGTATGCTCACCACCACATCCATGCGGTTGCCGCCGGACTTTGAAGCAGGACCGGAGCACCCGAAATTCAATAGCGCCAGGGTGGCGGCTGTCAGAAACAGATGTTTGTTCATTTGTTGTAGACCAAAGTGTGTAATTGAATGACAAAGGTATCCAGGTCGGGCAGTTTCTTTGTTGTCATAAGCATCAGCGGCACTTCAGGGAGCCCCGGGGCATAAGGTGGTTGCATGTATTCGTAGTCGTAGAGTGGGGTGAAGCCTGCCTTTTCGTAGAATTTTATTCTGCGAGGCGCATTTTCGTCGGTATCTTTAGGTTCGACTTCCACCACCACGGCTTTATCGCCCGCGCTTTCAACTATGTGAGAGAGGATTTTGCTTCCGGCGCCCGCGCCCCGCAGTTCCTTCCTGACGGCGAAGTGTTCCACGTAGACAGCTCCCGGGAAAGACCATTCCGTATAGAAACCCACCATGGCTCCCGAGGCGTTGTCCGTGACGGTGACGAACTTGAAAAACGGTACTCCTGATTCGATCAGGGCGCTGAATGAATCCCAGGGTCTGCGTTCCTGTTCGGGAAACGAATACTCATATAAATCCTTCACCTGAACAAGTTGGCTCAAGGCGGGAGCGTTTACGATATTGTATGAAAATTTACTAATTGTTGACATTTCAGTAGATTATTAACCAATTTGAGTACAAATTTAACAAAAAAATATGAACTGTCACTATAACTTTAACTAAAAAAACATTGAATTTTTGAAAACATTCTGTAACTTTGCAAAGTAAAACTGCCTTGATGGCAGCCAGAATAGAATATAAACCAAACAATATAATGTATGTTACAGGAATTAGACGCTCTTGACGTGAATATTCTTCAACTTTTGTCGGCAAATGCTCGCAAGCCCTACCTTGAAGTTGCGCGTGAAACCGGAGTTTCAGGCGCCGCTATCCATCAGCGTGTCGCAAAACTTCAACAAACAGGAGTGATAAAAGGTTCCGAGACCCTTATCTCCCCGGAATCAATAGGCTACAACACCTGCGCTTATCTCGGGGTATACATCAAGGATCCGCAAACTTTCGACACTGTGCTTGAAAAACTTAAACTTATTCCGGAAGTGGTGGAGTGTCATTTGACAACGGGCCAGTACGATATGTTAATAAAAGTTTACGCCAAAAACAATACGGACCTCTACGACATTATTCATACAAAGTTTCATTCGCTCAATCTGGGACGGACCGAAACCATCATATCATTCAAAGAACTGTTCAAAAGACAGCTTCCTATCAGCGAGGCGCTGGAACGATAATTGTGGTTCGGGGAATTTGAAAGAGCCGATTGGGGTGTGTTTGAAATTAAGTCATTCCCATTAATGCCCTTAATATAAG
>JAXJVW010000069.1:0-3268 GCA_036308365.1 Muribaculaceae bacterium | reverse complement strand
CTAAACTCCTTCATCAAGATTAAAAATCTAAATGACAATCATTCTCAAATCCTGCGATAAATAAATTTAAACAGTTTCTTAGAGGATTCCTTGGGCCATCATTGCGCGAGCCACTTTCATGAACCCGGCCACGTTGGCGCCTTTGACATAGTTGATGAATCCGTCAGATTCGCGTCCGAAGAGCTCGCACTGATGATGAATCTCTTTCATTATGGATTTCAGACGGGAGTCCACCTCCTCGGCTGTCCATGAAATTTTTTGGGAGTTCTGAGCCATCTCCAGTCCGGAAGTGGCCACACCGCCAGCGTTGGCAGCTTTGCCCGGAGCATAGAGAATGCGCGCGGCGAGGAATTCCTTGATTGCTTCAGGGGTCGATGGCATGTTGGCTCCCTCGCTAACGGCTATGCAGCCTGCTTTGAGCAGCGCGCGTGCGTCGTCGCCGTCAAGCTCATTCTGTGTGGCGGAGGGCATGGCTATGTCGCAGGCTACATGTTTCCAGGGGCGTTCGCCGGGTAGATAAGTAATTTCGGGATATTTGTCGTGGACCTCGCTGATGCGACCGCGGTAGAGATTCTTGAGGTCGAAAATGAATTGCATCTGTTCGTGGGTCAGGCCTTCGGGGGCTATGATGCAGCCTCCGCTGTCGCTCATTGAAACCACTTTGGCCCCTAATTCCATCAGTTTCTGCGCGGTGTAGGTGGCCACGTTGCCCGAGCCTGATATGGCGACTTTCTTCCCTTCAATGGCGATGCCACGGGTGGCGAGCATGTTGAGCAGGAAGTAGCAGTTGCCGTAGCCGGTGGCTTCAGGTCGGATCAGCGATCCGCCGAATTCAATTCCTTTGCCGGTGAAGGTGCCGGTGAACTCGCGTGCCATTTTCTTATAGTAACCATACATGTAGCCTACTTCACGTCCGCCAACCCCAATGTCTCCGGCCGGAACGTCTGTGTCAGGACCAATCTGACGCCATAGTTCGGCTATGAACGCTTGGCAAAACCGCATCACTTCCATGTCGCTTTTGCCGCGTGGCGAGAAGTCGCTGCCACCTTTGGCTCCACCCATGGCGAGGGTTGTCAGTGAGTTTTTGAAAGTCTGCTCGAAAGCGAGAAATTTCAGGATTGATTGGTTGACTGAAGCATGGAAGCGGATTCCCCCTTTGTAGGGCCCGATGGCGTTGTTGTGCTGGATACGGTAGCCCATGTTGTTGCGCACATTGCCGTTGTCGTCGACCCATGACACACGGAAGGAATAGATTCTGTCGGGGATACAGAGGCGTTCAATCAGGTTGTAACGTTCAAATGCGGGATACTCATTGTAGACATCCTCAATAGAGGTAACCACTTCCTCCACTGCCTGTAGATATTCAGGCTCATTGGGGAAACGACGACGCAGATCGTCAAGGAATACTTTTGAATTCATGATTATAAATAAGACTTAGAAATCGTTTCGGTTGCAAAAGTATAATAAATATTTTATATATCAAACAAAATGACCGATAAATTTAATAAAAATATGTCATATTGATTAAGGGGGGGGGTAAGAGAAACGGGTGCGTCAACATTTCGTTGCTGACACACCCGTTGAAGATGTTTGATGATATTTTTCCCGGATTCGGAACCGTTGTTCGGGCTGCTGTCATGCCGGGAGTGGTTCCATCAATGGAGTTATAGCTTGAAGTTGGGATCGACGCGATACATGGGGGTGTAGCCTTTTGATGGCTTCATGTGCTTGATGGCGTCGCCGGTGATCTCGCGTTTGGAATCGGTCAGGTCGAGTTTCATGATGGGTGATCCGGGGGTGAGCAGGAACTCACGGAGGTCAACCCACACGATTGAAGGGCGAAGCGTGAGTTTGAAGTAGTATGTACGGTCGGTCTGGTCCGATACGGAGCGCCATTGGGTGGTGCTGATCTCGGGCTGTCCTTCCACGGAGATGCCTGTTGGCACTGCGCAGTTGCCGATCACTCCGAACACTCCGGCGAGAGCTGTCTGATGGTCGGAGTTTTTGGGGATGGCATGGATGTAGAACGATGCGCGCGCGAAACGGTCGTAGCTGCGGTTGGTTCCGGGCAACATGTGCATTCCACCCACAGTCTCCCAGTATTCGTTGACGGCGAGCTGCTGGTCATATGGAGGAGCGTTGGTCAGCACCTGATATTGATAGCCTTCATGAATGGAAAGGTCGCCTTTGATGTATTCAATGATTGCGGTGTAGCCGGTGGCGTCGGTGATGGCCATGTGGAGGCAGGTGACACTTCCGTCGGGCATGGCCGGCGCGTTGACGTAGAAAAGGTCTTGTTTAATTACGTCGAGGGCTTCCTGTGTGGTGGCGAAATTGTCAAGGATGTATTGCGCCCACAGTGATGACGACATTGCCTTGCGGGTTTCGTTGTCGCGGGTGTATTGCGATCCGGGGAGGTAGAGCAGTGAGCAAACGAGCCCTTTTTCATTCATTCCCTCCGAGGTGCCTACATCGTAGCCTACGGAAACCACGGAGCCATATTTTGATACCCAATCGATTGACTGGGAGGGGACATCGAACGATGACCGTTTCACCCCCTGGGGCATGACATAGAGGTTTGTTGGGATTGGTGTACGCCAGTCAAGCGTGCGGCCGGTTATCACGTGGCGGGCTGAGTCGCCGATGAAAGTGGCTCGGGTGCAGGCTTCAGTAGGGGCTGTCGCTGATGCGAGAAGAAGGGCGGCTCCAATGCTGATTTTGGTTAAGAGTCTCATAATTCAGTTGTTATAAATAGTTAATCTGCGATTGTTTGAAACACGCTCGTTGTGTGGGCGTATTTAACTTATAAACAACAAATTATGTGATATGGTTCAGCGACGTGGGCTTTCGTTGCTCCATTATGGTTCAACAACTGGGGGGCCAGGATGTGCTGTAATGAGTCAGCGACGGGGCTGGCGGTGCGTTATTTCGGGTTTTTGTCGGTTGAAACAATGTAGTCTTTCACTTCCTGGAACAGTCGTGTGGCGAACACGAAGTCCGACACGGCCTGGTTTGTGGTTGTGAAAATAGATTTTTTGTCGCCGACCCAGTCGCGGTAGCCTTTGTTGATGAACACGATGTTCTCACCGATGCCGAGCACTGAGTTCATGTCGTGGGTGTTTATGACTGTGGTGATTCCGTATTCGTGGGTTATGTCGCTGAGGAGTTCGTCGATCAATATCGAAGTCTTAGGGTCGAGACCTGAGTTTGGTTCGTCACAGAAAAGATATTTTGGATTGAGCGCTATGGCACGCGCTATGGCCACACG
>JAXJVW010000068.1:0-3843 GCA_036308365.1 Muribaculaceae bacterium | reverse complement strand
GCGTTCAACACCTACGGTTTGTTTGTCGATTACGGCACAGGCCGCAATACTCCGCGAGGGAATCCCGGCGACATCGGAAAAAGCAATGGCCGCAAGCGCAAGCGCTGGTTCTCTCGCAAATACTTCGCCTCGGTGATGAACATTCAGGAATTTTACGCCGACTCGCTCGGTCAGGAGTTCTGCCGGGCAGTCTCCAACGCCCTCAATCCCGACATAATGCGCCGTTCGGTCACTCTCTGAGTGTACTTCTCGTGTCTTTTCGGACGCAAATTCATAGCCATAACTTTGCCGTATAATACAGCATCGTTATGGCTATTGATACAAAATCACTCACCGACATTATCACCGAGTTTCGCGCCCTGCAGTCCAAGGACGCAGTTTCTCCCGAATCTCTCGGCTACATCTTACAGCGCATAGTGGATTTGCTCGCCACTGCCGGAACGTCAGAGACCGTCAGCAACATCACAAAGTTGCTCGACGGATTTAAGGCCGCAGGTCAGGCCATCACCGCACTTTCGCAGGGTCAGGCCGACCGCAATCACATCTATGCCAACAAATCGACGGTAAACCTCGCCACAGGCGCCGTTTCCGCGTCCTCCGAACTTTTCATCCAACAGGCCACGACCGAAAGGGCCGGTGCCATGCGGGCGCAGCAGGTCATCGACCTTAACAGCGCCAAGAAATCAATCTCCGAACTGGAGAAATTGCTTTCCGCAGTTCAATCGGAGATTGCAGCCCTCAAAGGCTCGGCAGGTGACGGCACTGTTTCAGGCGGTCTGACGCCCATATCGGTTCAGACCGAGGGCGACCGTCTGTTTGTCATCGGAGCACGAAAGCTCCTTCAGGACGGCTACGTTCCATACCTGTTCCGTCTCACTCAGAAACGAAATCGCTTCGCCGCGAAAGAGTCCTCGCTTCTCGGCACAAAGAAATATTGTCGCCGACGCAAGGGCTGGAACCTGTACGGTTCCTGCTATACAGTCAAGGTTGAAGGCAACAAATTCTTGTTCAATACCTCAGCCAAATCTACGTTTACTATGCCTTCCGACAATTATTCAGACAGCCCCCAAACGCTGGTCGTTGAGCACGTCAAACAAGACGGCACTCCGACTGTCGCATGGGGGCGCAGTTGCGTTTCGCTCGTCTGCCACAACGATAAAACCAAGCGTAGAATGATAAGGCTGCGCTTCGCCATTGGCTTCGGCAAGCTGTTAACTCCGGGCAAAGGCCGTATAACGACGGCTAACCTCGTCAGCACACTGGCCGAGTTTGCCCTTATCTATGACCCTGCTTCCGAAACATGGGTTTTCGGAAAGTAATACCCCTATAAAACAGATCGCCCACCCCGAGGGGTGGGAGGCTATCTGGTAAACGGCCATGATCGCACCGAGGGCTATCTAACAAGCCACGCACAGGGATCGCACCGAGGGCTATCCGGCATACGACAGAGGTATCACAGGTTCAATAGCTTGGTTTCACATCGTTGAGAGGTATCCGGTTCTGTTAGTATGGTTTCACTTGTCAATACACAAAGTTAGCACTTTTTCTTCACATATACAATAGTTTAACAATATAAAATTGCAGCAAAGTATGAACTTTAAGAACCACAAATCAGCTATACAGCTTTGCTCGGCAATTTTTCTCATTACGGTGGGCTGCGGCCTGCTGATTGCCGGGTTCATTCTGCCCCCGTCGGGCGAAATCCACAACTCCGTCCTCGTTGCCTTCGGCGAAATTCTGACTTTCGCCGGAGCATTGTTCGGCATCGACTATCACTATAAATACAAAGACCATGAGAAAGATTAACCAAATCATCGTCCATTGCTCTGCTACGCCGGAGGGCAAGGACTTCACCGTCCAACAGATTGACGCCTGGCATCGTCAGCGTGGCTTCCGCTGCATCGGCTATCATTATGTGATTTATCGTGACGGTTCAGTTCATCGTGGCCGTCCTGAAGACCGGGTCGGCGCACACTGCACCGGTCACAACGCGCACTCCATAGGTGTGTGCTACATCGGCGGCTGCGCATCTGACGGCAAGACGCCGAAAGATACCCGGACAGACGCTCAACGCGCTGCGCTCGTCAAGCTGCTTCGTGAACTGAAAGCAAAATACACGGTCGCCGCTATTCACGGCCACCGCGATTTTGCCAACAAAGCCTGTCCGTCTTTCGACGCCACTAAAGAATACGCCGCCTTATGATACGCTTCCGCACTTCCATTTTACTCTTTGTTCTCGCCGCAACCACCTTCCTGGGCGGTTGCCGCTCCCACAAAGAAGCCGTCAATAAAAAGTCGCTCAACAGCGACAGCATAGCACGGTCGGAACATCACCGCACAATCGCAGTGATTGACTCGGCTATCCGTAATATTGATTTTAGCTTCGATACCCTGAAAATCAATATCGAGCGACCTGTGGAATACGCCGAGGCGCCGGAGATTATTCGCCTGACGGCAACCCGTGGGCGCGTCATCGACCGGCGGCGTGTTCATAGGGATAGTGTCGAAGCCTTCAATCGGCTTGATACGGTGGCCTATCATCAATCAGCCGCCGAGGCTTCGACGGAACACACCGCCACAACGCGCCTGTATAATCCGCCTGACGGCACGGCTGTTCTGATAATCGCGCTTGTCATCGCAGGTGTCCTGTTCTACGTTTGCTACCGCAAACGCTGATTATCATTCACTTCGAGAGTAAAGTTTTTTTCATAATTGGCAAAGCGAGTTGCCCGAGAGGGTAGCTCGTTTTGTTTGTCGCGTTCATCTTTACTCTCCCCGCCCGAACGAAGCAAGCGTCATCTTTACGAACACTCCCTGCGTCAGTCGTTTGCTCATCAGTCCCCGCCAAGCCCGAAGCATTTTTGGCCGAGGTTACGCTGCGCTTCACTTCGGCTAAAAACCGCTGCGGTCTTCGGGCCGATAGATTGCGCCCTCCGGCTTGCCCTCCGCTTTACCCCGACACCGCTCCTACGTCACGGTGTCGGGCCGCTATCATTGCGCCTACGACAGCAAACTCTCTTCAAAGGCTACTCCAACGCTTTATCCCGACACCGTTCCTACGTCGCGGTGTCAGGCGCGTCTCTATATCCTTTGCCCCGAAACCTCCGCTTGCAATTTCCGGCTCGTCGTGGCCGCTGCGCTGCTCTCGTTCCTATGGTCGGCGCAAGCCGTCGCTTTCCTCGTTCCTCCCACCCACAGAGGTCTGATGAACGCACACTGATTAGCCTGCGGCACTGTTATCGACCGCCCATTCGGGCAGAGTGGATTATTCGCTCCAGGCGCGTCGGCATACTCTACGCCTACGCCACGATGTGAGGCTACGAAGTTAATGTCCGAACAGCCTACGGCGCAGGGCAAGTGGGGGTCGAGAGACAGCTCGATAAATCTTCACTGACTCCCTGGCAGCTCCGTTGCACTTCGCGCCACCCCCGTTTGCTCTTTGTTCCGACACAGACTTCTCCACCTTTTCACATCGTCAGCTCCGGCTTCGGCAATGCCGACACACGCCCTGTGCACCTTGATTAAACGCCCACCCCGGACCCGATATGCGGTGCGCCGATGCACTGACTCCGCTCCGGCAGTCGGCCAACCACTTCACTCACTCCGAGTTTGCCTACGGCTTAGGGCAAGGGCAGGTCGGCTGACTCTCAAACTGCAAGCGGATTTTAGAGACAGCCTGTCGCTTCACTGCGTTACACGACACCTGCCGTTTGCTCTAATCCTGATGTAGGCACTCCGAGTTCACTGCGTTCCTTTGGCTGACATGCCTTCCGTTACGCGCCACATCGTCATCACCGCCCATCGCCTTATCAACCCCTCGACTTGATGTATCTGCGTCGAGGG
>JAXJVW010000067.1:0-10450 GCA_036308365.1 Muribaculaceae bacterium | reverse complement strand
GGTCAGCTCCATGCGACTGAACCTGGAGCATATCAACGAGGAGCACGCCACCCGCGAGGCTGCTCCGGCCAAAGCCAAAGAGTCCAAAGCCAAAGCCGGGAAAGCCCCCAAGGAAGCGGCTAAAGAAGCACCCAAACCCCGCAAAAAGGTGTGCAAACCTAAAAAAGAAAGCAAAGAATAACCCGCCGGTCTGACCAACCAGCTGTCAATCTTTCAAGAGGGTGAGGCGCCGCGACGTCCCACCCTCTTTCTCTTCCGACCTGCTCTCCCCCAATTGGATGGTGAGGCACCACTTTGCCCCAGCTATGTTTCTCTTCCGGCCTCCACATGGTCCACACTTTCACCAATGAACATCGAGGCGATGGAAAATGTTATAACACAAGCAGATAAACAACCTGAAAAAAAATCAACAACATGAAAAAATTAGCTTCATTATTGCTGGCCATGCTTATGGTGGCCGGCATAGCGTCAGCGCGCGACAGAATTTCACGCGACATGAGCACCCTTCCCGCCGCGGCACAGCAGATAATCAAAACCCACTTTGGCAAAACCGGCGTCAACCACATTAAAATCGACTCCAAAACCTTCGGGGGAGAAGAATATGACGTCATTCTCAACAACGGCACCGAAATAGAATTCGACCAGTCAGGCAACATCAAGGAAATTGACTGCGGCAGCCGCGCCATCCCCGACCAACTCATCCTCAAACCGATCCGCGACTTCGTGGCCAAGAACTTCAAAGGACAGAAAATCGTGGCTATGGAAGTGAAACGCAACCGCTATGAAATTGAGCTGCTCAGCGGCCAGGAACTGGAATTCGACCGTGCGGGCAAATTCCTCAAAGTCGACAACTGACCGACACCTACCACTCCGGTTAGCCACCGTTGACCATCAAAATCAACCGGCCACACTCACTCTCCTTCAGAATGAACTATCACGTGACGACTGGCCGTCACAGCTTTGACATTTCAGGCTCAAAGAAAATAATGGTTAAAATTAGGATAAAAAAATCCGATAAATTACATAATATGGAATTTTTTCGTTAATTTTGCAACCAAAGAAACTTTATAAAAAACCAAAAGCAATGACTATAGACAATTTCAACTTTGACGGCAAGAAGGCAATCGTACGTGTTGACTTCAACGTGCCCCTGGATGAAAACGGCAACATCACTGACGACACCCGTATCCGCGGAGCTCTCCCCACCCTGAAAAAAATTCTGGCTGACGGAGGTTCACTGATCATCATGTCACACATGGGTAAACCCAAAGGCAAGGTAAACGCCAAATTCTCACTGTCACAAATCAAAGATGCAGTGGCCAAATACCTTGACCGTCCCGTGGAATTCGCTGAAGACTGCGCCAAAGCCGCCGACAAGGCAGCCGCACTGAAACCGGGCGAAGTTCTTCTTCTGGAAAACCTCCGTTTCTATCCTGAGGAAGAGGGCAAACCCGTAGGTATCGACAAAGAAGATCCCGCCTACGACGCCGCCAAGAAAGAGATGAAAGAACGTCAGAAAGAGTTCGCCAAAACACTTGCGGGCTACGCTGACGTATATGTCAACGACGCATTCGGCACCGCTCACCGTCGTCACGCCTCAACCGCTGTTATCGCAGACTACTTCGATGCTGACCACAAAATGCTCGGCTACCTGATGGAGAAAGAGGTTAAAGCTGTCGACAACATTCTGAGCGACATCAAACGTCCGTTCACCGCCATCATGGGTGGTTCAAAAGTATCAACCAAAATCGGCATCATCGAAAACCTCATGGACAAGGTTGACAACCTGATTCTCTGCGGTGGCATGACCTACACCTTCGCCAAAGCGCAGGGTGGCAAAATCGGCCAGTCAATCTGCGAGGACGACAAACTTCAGCTTGCCCTTGACATCATCGAGAAAGCCAAAGTTAAAGGTGTCAACCTTCTTCTGGCCACCGACTGCGTCGCAGCCGACGACTTCAAGAACGACGCCAACACCCAGATCTGCTCAGTGATGGACATTCCCGACGGATGGGAAGGTATCGACATAGGTCCTGAAACTACTAAAGTTTTCTGCGACGCCATCAAAAACGCCAAAACCATTCTGTGGAACGGTCCTGCCGGCGTGTTTGAATTCGACAACTTCGCCAAAGGCTCACGCGCTATCGCCGACGCTATCGTTGAAGCCACCAAAAACGGCGCCTTCTCACTCGTGGGTGGTGGTGACTCAGTTGCATGCGTGAACAAATTCGGATTGGCCGATGAAGTAAGCTACGTTTCAACCGGTGGTGGCGCCCTTCTCGAAGCCATCGAAGGTAAAGTGCTTCCCGGCATCGCCGCTATCCGTGGTGACAAATAAAGATTACCCGAACTGACAAACAGAGATGAAACCGACTCAGCGCGAGCCGTTTCATCTCTGTTTTTTTATACCTGACCGGTGGGGTGACCGTATAGGAATCAATGACAGAAATACTCAGCGACAGCATTACGCCCGGTTTTTCTGGATATAGCTGCAAATCCACGGTTGTCCACCCTTCCGGTTGCCATCATTATATTAATCCTGTCCACCCTGTTCATATGGAACTGACTGAGGAATTTCAACAGTTTGTTGCTGACCACCGCCAGGAGAATGCGGAGCGTCTCAGACTGAAATATCACGGCAAGGCCCCATGGATCGACATGGCTGTGACCCATATCCATTCATTGCAGAAGGCCGGCCGCAAGTTCATCGACCCCGCCACCGGCGAGGATTTCACCCCCCGGCTCATGCTTTATCCGCTGTCAGTGGAGCAGGCCACCTCTGCCGTGATAGCCCGTCATCATCAAACAATGGTAGGCTGCGGCGAACGTGTGCTCGACATGACCTGCGGCCTCGGGATTGACTCCATGATGCTGTCCCTTGTTCCCGGCGTTAGGCTGACCACATGCGAGATGAATCCACCGGCGGCCGAAGCCGCGAGATTCAATTTCGCCGATATGGCCAATGTCGAGGTCATCGAGGGTGACAGCGTGGCTTATCTGGAGGGGAGCGACGAGATTTTCGACCTCATATTCATTGATCCGGCCCGACGTGACAGCGGCGGCGGACGTGTCTACAACATCCGTCAGTGCACCCCCGATGTCACGGCCATCCTCCCCCTGATGATGCGAAAGTCAAAGAGGATATGCATCAAGCTCTCACCGATGATCGACCTCAAGCAGACCCGTATCGACTTAGGTGTTCCATGCCGCATTCACTGTGTCGACGACGGCCATGAATGCAAAGAGCTGTTGGTTGAGATTGACTGCGTCGACCCCGTGAAGGAGGAAACCGTGGTTGTCAATGACCACAAACGGTTCAGCTTCACGAGCGAAGATGAGGAGAAGGCCGAGGTGGTTTACGCCGTCAGCGACGACCTCCGCCCGGGTATGATTCTCCATGAGCCCTCGCCTGCCGCCATGCGTTCCGGAGCATTCCGACTGATGTCGCAACAGTTCGGACTCACTAAACTCCACCCCAACACACATATTTATATAGGAGCCGGGGAGAATGAATCGTTTCCCGGGAAGCGCCACCTTATCACTGATGTTATAGAACTGACCTCATCGGCCATCAAACGGCTCAACAAAACCTATCCGCAACTCAATGTGGCAGTCCGCAATTATCCCGGCAGTCCGGAGGAGTTCCTGAAAAAAGCGAAAATCCGGCAGGGAGGCGATTTGAAAGGTTTCGCCGTCACCACCGGATTCGGTAAGTATCTCGTTATATGCCGATCTGTATCCGAGGTTCACTCCTCGTCGACAGCCACATAGGCGCCGAGGTCAGGTGTCGCCGGATTCTGGCGGTTACCCGAGAAGTCGACCAGTGAGTTAGGGTGCAGGAGTGCCGGGTCGGCCGCGGCTATCGCCGGGGACTCCGGTTTCAGATGATAGTTGAAATAATAGTCCTGGCGCACGGTGTAGTACATCGGGTCGACATCCCACAAACATTCAATGAAATTATCGTCGTCGCTTCCGGCCGAGCGCAACAGCGTTCTGCGCAGATAAATCGGCAGACCTTCAAGGTCGCCCTTGCTCAGTTCCGTTCCGTTGCCATAGATTATAGAGTTTGAGAAATCAGCGCTAAGATAGGGGAGTCCGCTTTCATTGTCGGTTTCCGCATTGTAATGCCAAAACTGCACCGCCGGGCCACCCAGTGCTGAGAACAGATAGTAATTAGCTATGGTGCAGTGGTTTACCACACACCGACCACCCTCAAGATAGAGTATGCCGTCAGAGGCCTCAGCCAGTTCAGATGCGTAGACTTCAAGGTTGGAATTGAGCGAGGCGAGCACGTAGCCCTTAGAATTACGGAGCTGCGAGGCCACCACCGTCAAACCCGGCGACGACGCCAGATTGTCAAGCACCACGCCATTTGAATAGTTGCGTATGGATGTGAACTTCAACAAGTTATCGTGGGACGACGGAGCAAAAAACAGTCCTTCCCATTGTCCCGACATAATCTCATATGGAATATCCGAAGCCACGAATCCCGACCGGTCGCCGGTGAACTGAACCGGGCTTTCGGCAGTGCCCTCAGAAATCAACGTTCCGTAGACCTTCATGTAAGCCTTGTCGTGAAACGCCAGCCGGGTGCCGGGAGTCAGCCGGAGCGTCGCACCCTCAGCCACCACGAGGCTGTCATAGATGTGATAAGGTTTGTTCCTGTTCCAGCTTGTGTCCTCGCTGATAATCAGCCCTTTGACATCAACCGCATCCTGACCTTTAGCCGAGAGCACCACCGAGCGCGTCTGCCCCATGGTGACGAAATCCAGAATATTTTCCACAACCACCGCATTGTCGACCCCATTGACCGGGAGAGCCGCCTCCACGAATACGAATATAGAGTCATTGGGACGAATTTCCACATTCTGGAAATCGTGGCCCGAGATTCCGTCGACATTCAGTCGGAAAATCTTCTGCTCCTTGTCGCGCAAGCCAATCGAGGCAATGCTGATGATTTTGTCGTGGCGGTTGTGCACGATGAACCTCGCCGTAGGGGTTGTGGCCCCCGTGAACGACTCCGTAAGTTTCAGGGTGTCAACCGAGAACTCAGGCTGGTCAGAAGGACTTGAAGAAACACCGTCCTCGATGCATGAAGAGAAAGAAATCAGCGCGAGAAACGGGAATATGATTGTAAAATACAGATTTTTCATACACTTATAACGTAAAAAAAAAGGCGATATTATTCAACAGAACCGAATTTATTGTTAATTTTGTGAAAAAACCGAGCGATGAACTACGATGCGCTGCAACAGCAGATAATAGAGATAGACCGTGGGGAACACCTTGTGCTCGCCCCTCCCGGATGCGGAAAGACGGCGATATTGGCCGAGCGTGTTTGCCGCGCCGTCAAGTCAGGTGTGAACCCGGCCGACATGCTTTGCCTCACCTTCACCAACAGGGCCGCCCGAGGGATGGAAGGGCGTATCACCGGGATGATGGGTGACGCGGTCACCGAGACACTGTTCGTGGGCAATATCCACAAATATTGCGCCAACTATCTGTTCAGCAACGGTTTGCTACCGCAGTCGGGCAACATCCTCGATGAGAAAGACTGCGAATCGGTTTTCGAGGAGATCATAGACCCCTCCGTCACCGGCATGCGGGAATTGCGCAACCGGTCGGCGCTCAACTCCGTGATGAAACTGGAGCATCTGATCCACCAGTTCCGCCACGGTCACCCCAACAGCATAGCCACCGAGGTTCCCGACCTGCCCACCATCGCTTTCGACGCCCTTTGTCAGGCCGCCGGCATCAAAACAAGCAAGAGCGGCTACGTCAGGCTATTCGATGAGATCCACTCCATCAGCGAGCGTGTCGATCCGGTGCTGCACAGCCAGGCCATAGCATGGATGAAGCTCGCCCACGAGTATCATGCCTACAAATGCGACAACAATCTGATTGATTTCGACGACATACTGCTGTTGGCCTATGACTCCATGCGCGACAATCCCGACCACAAACGCTACGACTGGCTCCAGATCGATGAGGTCCAGGACCTTAACCCGCTGCAGATGGCGATAGCCGACATGCTTCGCGGCGAATCGGAGAACTCCGTGGCACTGTATCTGGGCGATGAGCAACAGGCCATATTCTCATTCATCGGGGCCAGCCCCGGCACCCTGACACGCCTGCGCGAGCGGTGCGGGGCGAACTGCCACAGCCTGTCGCGCAACTACCGGTCGCCCCGCTATCTGCTCGACATATTCAACCGCTACGCCGTGGCCAACCTCGGGGCCCGCGAGGATAACCTACCCGTTGCCGACAATGACTCCGAAGCCGGAGCTGACGACCTCCGTCTGTGCTACGCCGACAACAACCTCAGCTCGCCCAAGTATGTGGCCAAAATGGCATGCCGACAGCTGCAGGGCGATGAAACCTGCGCCGTGATAGTGGCCCGCAACAGCGAGGCCGACGAAGTGTCGGCCGCGCTCCACGACGCGCCCCATTTCAAAATTTCAGGTAAAGACTTTTTCAGCACCACCGGCATGCAGCTGATTTTATCGCACCTGAACGTGCTCAACTGCGAGCATAACTTCCTGGCCTGGTCGCGTCTGCTCCACGCCACGGGGCTCGCCAAAACCCTCTCGCAAGGGAGGAAAACCATGAAAGCGATGGAGAAGGCCTGCATCAGTCCAACCGATTTTTTCCGGCCCGACGGGCTGACCTACGTGCAGGGGTTTCTGCGAGACACGTCGCGCCCCACCGTCATTTTCGACACCGAGACCACCGGACTCGATGTTTGCCGTGACGACATAGTTCAAATCGCCGCCCTGAAAATCATTGACGGCAAGGTAGTTGACAAGCTCAACCTGTTGCTGCGGACAGATCGCGATATCCCCCCTATGTTAGGCGAGCTGCCCAACCCGCTGGTGAAAGAGTATGCCAATGGCAATCCCGGTCCGCGCAAAGAGTCGCTCGAACAGTTCATGGCCTTCGCCCGTGGATGCACCCTGGTTGGTCACAACGTTGAGTTCGACTACCATATCCTCGACAACAACCTGCGGCGTGAACAATCAGCCATAAGCCTTCGGGCCGAGCATCCCGAGCGCTACGACACGCTGAAACTCTCGCGGTTAGTTTATCCGCGGCTCCGGAGCCATAAGCTGAAAGACCTCCTTGCCGAACTACATCTCGAGGGAGAGAACTCCCACCTTGCCGATGACGACATCGTTGCCACCCACTCGCTGATGCGGCATCTGCTTGCCACAGTGTCGAAAGAAGAGACCATGCTCAACCATCTGAAGATATGGCAGCGTGCCCAACCCGCTTTCGGGGCCCGGATGCGTGAGGTCTACATGGATCTTTACAACGAAGGAATCAGGAGGCTGCATGTCAGCGACCGCCCCGCGGCCCTTGTCGACGAGATGAAACGGGTCGCCTCACACTTCAGCGAGGCCGAGTGGCATGACGAACTGGCCGGCAAATTCGACTATGTAGTCCGGCTCGTAGAGAAAAAGGTGGCCGAGCTTCCCGACGGCAGCCCCACCCTGGCCCGTCAGCTCAGCTCATTGATAATGGAGATGAACACCTACCGCGAGACCGACCTATGCGAGTCTGGCGCCATCAAAGAGCGGCTGTTCATAGCCACCGTCCACAAAGCCAAAGGTCTGGAGTTCGACAATGTGATTGTTTACGGCGCGGTCGACGGCACCTATCCCTCGTTGTTCTCCAAAACCGACGCCTGCCGACATGAAGACGCCCGCAAGCTCTACGTTGCGCTCAGCCGGGCCA
The DNA here is from genome assembly GCA_036308365.1 of Muribaculaceae bacterium. Lineage (GTDB taxonomy): Bacteria > Bacteroidota > Bacteroidia > Bacteroidales > Muribaculaceae > CAJUPY01. Next base: position 2,716 of record JAXJVW010000067.1, on the reverse strand, counting down.
AAAAACGGCTGACGATCCATTGCTACCATAACTTCGTTGGGGTATCGCGCACCGGAAACACGTTCTCCATCGACAAAGATATGTCGCCGTATCTTCTGCCCGTGCGCGACGCATTCAGGAGAACAGCATCGAAGATCGACAGATAGCCATCGGGGGAGAGTCAGGCCCCATACGTTAATTAAATTCTGTTATCAAAAACTAATATAGCTTAAATCGGATAGCGGGAAGAAATAGAAAATTTGTGAGAGAAGTGGAAAAGTGGTAACTTTGAGACACGAAAGTTGCCCGACGGCAAAATCGACAACAAACCCACAAACACTCTTAGAAACTAATCTATTATCCAGATGAACTTAAGAAAACTGACGGCGATGGCAGCCGTATTGTTAAGCTGCTTCTCGTTTACCGCCATGGGAGTTACCGCCGAAGTGCCTAAAACAGAATTGCGATCGGCGTGGCTCGCATCCATCCTGACAAACTCAAGCTGGCCCGGCAAAGACACCGGCGTATCCGACGCAGTAGTGGCCAAACAGAAAGCGAGTTTGATCAACCACATTGACCGCATGGTGAAATACAACTGCAACGCCCTGGCATTGCAGGTGCGCCCCATGGGCGACGCGCTCTACAAATCGAGCTGCGAACCGTGGTCGCACTATCTGACCGGCACCCGAGGCCTCGCGCCCAGCTACGACCCGTTGGAATTCTTCATTGAGGAATGTCACAGCCGCGGCATCGAGGCACATGCGTGGGTCAACCCGTTCCGCTTGAAAAAGAGCACCCCGATGACCGACTACGACAACCAGCATGTCGCCAAAGGCTGGACCCTGACCTACGACGGCATCACCATTTTCGACCCGGGTAATCCTGAAGTCCGGAAATACATCGTTGACCGCGTGATGGAGATTGTCGAGAACTACGACATCGACGGCATGATGTTCGACGACTACTTCTACTGCCCCGGTCTGCCCACCAACATCACATCGGGCTATGACTACGCCGAATACAAGGCCTCAGGCACCAAACTTTCGCTTGGCGACTGGCGCCGCGAGAATGTCAACAAGATGATAGCCGAGGTCAACGCCGCCATCAAGGCGGTGAAACCCTGGGTCCGCTTCGGCCTGAGCCCCCGCGGCATCGGTGGCGGCCCCGGAGGCATCTCGGCAAAGAAATATGGCCTGCCCGCATGTCCCGCATCGGCCGGCGACGGCATGTACAACAGCATTTTCTGCGATCCGCTGGCATGGATGAACGAGAAGACCATCGACTACATCAGCCCGCAGATCTACTGGCCCACCACACAATCCAACGCGCCTTACCAGCCCATCTGCAACTGGTGGGTCAAAGTGTCAGACCGGATGGATGTTGCCTTCTATTCAAGCGTCGGCGCCTACCGCAACTACGGAGCCGGTGAAATGATCCAGGAGCTCAACATCAACCGCGACGAGAACAACGACGGCGACCATGGCGTGGTGTTCTACGCCGCCGGCGACATGGACCAGTATGACTCCGAGCTGAAAGAAGCGTTCCCCACCAAAGCAGTGGTCCCGGCCATGCGCAACTACAACCCCGCGTCGCCCGGTGTCATCAAATCGCTGACCCTTAAAGGGAACAAGCTGAGCTGCACCCCGATGGAGAACATGCGCTACATTTTCTATGCCGTTCCCAAAAGCGTGACCCGCAAAAACGCATCGAACAAAGTTAAAAGCGGCCTTAACGCCGAATATATTCTGAACGTGTCATACACTCCGGAGTACACCCTTCCCCAGGACAAAGTCGGTGGATTCTGGTATGCCGTCGCCCCCTACGACCGCTACGGCTACGAATGGGAGATGACCACCTATGGCGAGACAGCTTCGAAACCGGGTCCGGTTCCGGTGCTGGTGTCGCCCGAAAACGGCGCTAAACTGTCGGAAGGCGACCTGGTCATGACCGTCGAGAAAATCGCAGCCGCCAACAACCAGATCGCGCAGGTTGCCACTGACCGCTCCTTCAACAAGATTGTGGCGAGCGTCACCACCCCAACATCAACCACCGGCGACAAACTCAACTTCATACTTCCGGTTAGCTTCTTCGCCGACGGAGTGTACTACTGGCGTTCACTGGCCACATGCGACGGTCTTGACGAAGGTATCTCAGAAGTGAGGGAATTCACCATCAACCGCAACAACGGCGGTGACTACAGCATGATCACCGACGGTGAGCTCTATGACTTCCGCGACCCCGCTCAGTCAGGACGTTTGCTGCGTTTGCAAAACATGTGGATCCGCTCAGACATCCATGGCAACGCACTGAACATAGGCACAGAACAGTGCCGCGACTTCGCCGTGCTCGACAATGTGATCTACATCGCCCACATGGACAAGATGGCCTCAACCAGCGCCATGCGCCTCAAACGCTACAACGCAGTCACCGGTGAGGAGATGTCGACCCTCGAGCTTGTTCCCGATGAAAACTACACTGATTTCTACGCACCCCTTACCAATATCACCCTTGACTCAAAAAACAATCTGGTCATCGGCTCCATGGCCCTGTCAAACAAAAATAAACTGGTCATTGGAAAAGTTGACCCCGTCACCGGAAAGGTGAGCACCAAGGGAAAGATGGACGTTGTCAAACGTATCGACCACTGCGACGTGGTTGGCGACGTTGACAACGACTTCTATGTCATCGCGGCATCAGGTGCGACAACCGACGCTTACCGCTGGCATGTGGTGAACGG
>JAXJVW010000066.1:0-1545 GCA_036308365.1 Muribaculaceae bacterium | reverse complement strand
TTCTCATAGCGGAACATACGGTCGATTTTCGACGGAGTGAGCACGGTTTTGAATTTCTTGTAGTATTTCTCACGGATGTCAATCATTTTTCTTCCGGTTTTGAACCCGTTGGTTATGTTCTGGTCGATCTCCGCATCGCTCAGGCGTTGCTTTTTGCCGTTGACTATTTTGGGCTCCACCGGTTTGTTGTTGGCGAAGGTTTTCTCCATGTCCAGGCGATATTCGGCATAGATCTTGGTGAATTTGGCCACGGTGTCACCGGTGATGTTCAGCTTTTTCACCAGCAGGGTGGCTTCTTTCTCAATCTGTTTTTGTTGTGTGGCCATGTCGTGCCGACGGGCTTGGCCCAGGGGTGATGCGCAAAGCGATATGAAAAGGGTGATGAGGATGGTTGTTAACGTTTTCATAATCAGTTTTCTTCGTTGTAGCAGTATTCGTTGAATGTGTCGTAGTCGTCAATGAGTATCGACTGCGATAGCTCGGAATCGGTCAGTGACGCAATGTAAGAGTCGAGGTCAGCCTGGGGGGCTGACTGTGGTGAGAACAGGAAGTAAGCCGCGATGGCGATTGCCGCCACAGATGCCGCTGCCGACCAAACCACGGGCATTATGCGCAGTTTGCGGGTGGAGTGGGCCGAGGGGATGGCGAGCAGCTTCTCCTGCTGTGTTTCGAAATATCCGTCGGGGACGGCATATGGTGAGTTATTCTTGAAAGAATCGAGGTTGAAGTCGGCTTTGTTCATGATGGTGTGGAGTGAGGTTATTGATTGTTGAGAATGTAGTCCGTGACTTTCTGGCGGGCTATGTGGTAGGTTGTCTTGAGTGTCGCCACCGAGGTGTCGCATATGCGTGATATTTCCTCGTAGGGCATCTCGTTGTAGTAGCGGAGTTCGAACACGGTGCGTTGTTTCTCCGAGAGGGTCAGCAGCGCTTTCTGGAATGTCACTGCCATGGCGTTGTCATAGTCTACGTATTCGCCTTGAGTCAGATGTTGCGACAGCTCCTCGGTCAGCTCGGCCTCGGACTGATAGCGCGAGGTGAGGAAACGGTTGGTTTCATTGACGGCGATCCGATAGAGCCAGGGGCGTATGGCGGAGTCGTCGCGCAGCGTTTCGATGTTGCGGAACGCCCTGATGAACACTTCCTGCACCACGTCGTCGGCATCCTGATGTGACACCACCCTGCGGCGCACGAACCAGTAGATGGGCTGCCGGTACGGGTTCACTATCCGGGTGAACCTGTCGGCGGGGCGCTGGTGTGTATCTTTTCTTGGGAACAGTCGCATGATCGGTTGGTCGCGTGAAGTTTTTTGTCGGTTTACATTGCTATGACCCGCCTCAGGGCCACAGGTTTATCCTGGGGTGAATAAAAAAATGCGCACTCAGTGCGCATTTTATCTTTAATTGGTTTATTTACTGCTTGTTAAGTATCTCTCAGAAATTAACTACGCATTATTTTTGAGGATTTTTGGATTGATTTTTGATTTGCGAAGAAGGAGCTTAGCGAGCTAAGCGACTGATGAACAAATCAAAAAGCGGCCAAAAAG
>JAXJVW010000065.1:0-3979 GCA_036308365.1 Muribaculaceae bacterium | reverse complement strand
TTCCTTACGTATGGCTTCGCGAGTTCCCATAACGATAATGAAAGGGTGGTGTTGGTTCGCGTATTTGTTGATGATGTCCTCCGGTACGCCTTCAAATAGGACAGTGCGGAATTTCACGGGTGGGATGTCGCCTTTTTTGATAGCGTCTTTAATGCTTGAAATGAAGGACTCCATTTGCTGGTGGGCGTTTTCGGCCACGGCTGCGTCAGATTGTGTTGCGGCCTCGTAGTTGTAGACGTCGGCGAGCTGGATGTTCGCATTGCGGTCGGGGTTGATGTAGGCGTGGAGGAGGGTTATGTCGGTTTGGTGACGGGCGGCGAGCCTGAAAGCTAAAAGGGCGGCTTTCAGGGAGTGATCGGAGAAGTCGGTAGGTACGAGAATCGTTCGGGATTCGTCGTGCTGTTCCACGGCGGAAGTTTGGAGTATCTCGCGGTTTTCGACGATACGGAGAGCGAGCGGGAGGTCAGATTCTTTGATTCGGATTCTGACTCCCGGAGCAATGACCGGGTGGTCGAGGTTTATGTTGTTTAGTTCGGTTTTAATACCTTCGGCTTCGAGCAGAGCGGATACGTTTTTAGCGTATTCGAGAGTGTGGATAGCCAGAGTTACGAGTCGGTCTTCCATGATAATAGTTCCGTGTGGTTCGTTTATTTCATCAAAAACGAATCAGACTCCCCGATTTGATGAATTAATCAAAAGAGGAGTCTGATTGTGGGGTTTCATTGGGATTAAAATTTTAGGAGTGCGAGCCAACCGAAGCAAGTGGCACACTCCGGAGTCAGTCAGCTTTTTCTTGCTGTTTCAGGATTTCGAGGGCCATGTCGTAGATAGTAGTGTCATCGAGAACGACAATACCTCCGTCGGGCCCGGGTTCGATGTGGATACCGGAATTCTTACCGAATTCGTAGTTAGAACCACCGAAGTAGTTGCGAACGGTCTGTACGGTAGTGTTCAGTTTGTCGGCGATAGTGTGCATAGCGCCTTCGGGCAGACTTGCTTTGAGATTACGAAGTTCGTTAAAGGAGATTGTCTTGCTCATGATGTATACTGTTTAGGTTTGAAAATCGGGTTTGAGTTTAATTTGCATTAAAATTATAGTTTTGTTCCGAGGTGTGCAAATTTTTTGAAAAATTATTTTTATGTTTTATAACATATTTGTAGTTTTTCGGGGTGTAAGGTTATGGTTTTAAGGTCATTAGGGTTAGATTCGTTCGAGATTGGCGGCGTTGATCCAGGCTCGGTGTTCCTTGTTTACGGTGACTTCGTACCATGTTGGGTTTCCGTCGACGCCTTGTACTTTGAGGGAGTCGATGATGTTTACCAGGGTTCCTTCGTGGAGTAGCATAGCTTCTTCGCTTTTGTCCTTAGGCTGGCGTGGTGATGTGCTGAGCTGGACCGATTCGGCTGTTATGATGGCGTCGTTGTGGGAGAGCTGTCGGTTTGCGGCGTTGATTGAGATTATTATTCCGGCGATTGTTGCGAAGAGCAGGATCAGAGCGGTGAAGAAGGATGCTTTGCGGAGTTTCACGGAGTTGAGGAATATGTAGCCGGCGGCGCAAAGAATCATGATGAGGAATAGCGCGGCGGTTGTGTAGGCCCACTGGTTGGGGTTGAGGAATGTTATTATTTTGTTTGTGACTTTGTCGGTCAGGGAGTCGTTGTCGACCGGTTTGTCGATGATTTTGGTGTTAACGAATTCGAGGTTTGTCAGAGCGTCGGCGTAGGTGGGGTCGAGTTTTAGAGCGCGGTTGTAGTTAAGGATTGCTTTTCCGAGCTGTCCGTCGCGGTAGTAGGCGTTTCCGAGGTTGTAGAAGAGCGATGGAGAGGTTCCTTCGTTGGCCGCGGTCTGTAGGTAGAGTTGTATTGCTTTAGGGAATTCGTCGTTGGCGTAGGCTTTGTCGGCCTCCTGGATTGAAGCGTGGAGGTTTAGTGCGGATAGTGCAGCGACGAAGAGCAGGAGAGCTGTGCGGATTGCTATGTTGAGTTTCATGATGGGGTTCATTTTTTGAGGTTTTCCATTTCGTTGATTACGTTGGATACTTCGGCGAAAGTGTTGTCGACCGACTCGTTGGATAATCCGGGGGTGTATCGAGCCATCTCGCATTGGTCGATGAGCTGGAGCACGCGCTGGATCAGTGGTTCGGGAGTTTTGTAGTCGACGAGGTTTTGCTGAATGTTCTGGCGTGTCAGCTGGGATGCCGGAATGGAGAGTTTGTCGCTGAGGTAGCCCCAGAGAGCTTGCAGTATTTCGGCGTAGAAGATGTCGGTTTGGTGTTGTTTCATCGCTTTTTCGGCATCTTTGAGACGACGTCGTGCCACTTTGTTGGCGCGTGCCTTTTTGACGCCGGAGATGTCGGCGTTGAGGCGTATGTGCTTGGAGTAGAAGTAGATGGCTGCGATCAGGATTAGCACGGGGATGATGAACAGCAGCCAGTAGGCGAGGTTGAAGATCACGGGGCGATGGTTGAGGGAGAGTGATCCGTGAGATGTTTTGATGTGGAGGATGTCGCTGTTTTTGGCAGTTATGTCCTGTTGTTGTTCAACGGATGTTGATGTTCCCGCGCCTTTTGCGACGTTTAGTTTGTAGGATGGGGATGTGAGCGTTTCGTATTTTTTAGTTGAGGGGTCGAAGTAGATGAATTGCAACGGGGGGATGTTGAATTCGCCAACGGCCTGTGGCACGAAGGTGTATTCGATTGTGTTTGTTCCGACGATGTTGTTGCCGGCGACGTGTGTGTCGATTGTTTGTTTCGGGGTGTATTGTTCGAATTCCGAGGGGAAGTCGATTTTCGGTTCTTTGAGATATTTGATGTTTCCGCTACCTTTGATGGTAAGGGTGAGTGTTGCGGCCTCGTTAGTGCGGAGCGACTGAGTGCTGATGTCGGACTGGAGAGCGAATTTACCGACTGCACCGGAGAAACCGGCCGGTGCACCGTCGGGGAGGTTGCTGACGTTGACTTCGAGGTTTCCGGGGGCGACGTGGATTGTGCTTGCCACGGGTCGACGAGTGACGAAGTAGCCCATGTTTACGGTTTCGTATTGGACTACTTCTATGTCGTATTTACCCGAGGTGATGGTTAGTTTTCCTGATTTCTGAGGGAAAATGATGTATTTTCGGAGGACGGCGGTCATGTAGTTCTGACCGTTGATGTGTTCGGTGTCGTTGATGTTTGAGGGTAGGTCGATGTCTTCCACGAGGAATCCGTCGAATGAGGGTGTTGTAATTGCGTTGATACCGTTGACGGTCAGTTTGGTGTAGAGTTTCATTGTGCACTCCACGGCCTCTTGTTCGTAGACTTGTTTTTTGTTCAGCGAGATTCGGATGAACACATCTTTGTCAGATACATTCTGCATTTGCTGGTGTTTGGCGGCGTTGTCGCGGCGGGCCTGCCTTGGGTCGCCGTTTCCTGCGCCGTTCTGGGAGTCGGGGGGAAGGACTTTGAATGTAGCTGAGGCTGTGTGGAGTGTTTTGCCGTCGGCGATAATTGATGCGGGTGCGATGGTGTAGTTGCCTTCTTTTTCGGCGTAGTAGGTGTAGGTGTAGTCAACAGTGGATGTGGAAGATTGCCGTCCGTTGATGAACTGGTAGGATTTCATTGTTGAGGTGGCTGGACCGAATAGGAGTTTGCACCCGTCGATGTCGGCCACTTTGAGCGATGAGCCTCCGGAGTCGGAGTTCTTGAGCCGATAGGTTACGGTGAAGTTGTTTCCGGCCACGACAGTCCGTGGAGGTATGATTGAGAATTCAGCGGCGGCAAGGATGTTGATTGCGGTCGCGAGGATGAGTGTGAGTATGGTTGAACGTGCTTTCATTTTTCTCTTTTTTACCAGGGTTTCTCGGGGTTACGGTTTCGTTGCTGAGCTTTAGCTTTCTGGGCTTCGATTTTGCGGCGTGTGTCGGCCTCGGCGTTTTCCATCGCCTTGAGAATTTGTTCGGCGTTGTTGTCGCTGATTTGTTGCTGTTTCTGCTGTTGTTTCT
>JAXJVW010000064.1:0-6354 GCA_036308365.1 Muribaculaceae bacterium | reverse complement strand
TATGTTCCTTCCTCAACTTGCAAAAATCCCTCCAAAAATCCTCTCAATCTTAACCAAAGTTAAATTTAAACACACTCTTAGGGACAACTGATAAGAGTCAAGAAGCGGCAGGACTCGTTATTTTTTCTGTTCCTTTTCCCAGCTGTCCTTCAGGCCGATGGTTCGGTTGAAGATCAGGTTGTCGGGGGTAGAGTTAGTGTCGGGGGTGAAATAACCGATACGTTGGAACTGGAATTTGGCACCTTGCGAAGCGTTTTCAGCTATGAAAGGTTCAACCTTGATACCCTCGACGATTTTCAGAGAGTCAGGATTGAGGAGCTCGCGGAAGTCACGTTCGGTTTCAGCGGCGGGGTTCTCCACGTTGAACAGGCGGTCGTAGATGCGTGCTGTTGCGTTTACGGCGTGGGGCACTGACACCCAATGGAGAGTACCCTTCACCTTGCGTGAAGCACCGGGGAGACCGCTTCGGCTGTCGGGGTCGTAGGTGCAGTAGATTTCCTCGATTTCGCCATCCTCATTCTTCTTGAGTCCCGTGCATTTGATGATGTAAGCACCTTTCAGGCGTACTTCGCCGTCGGGGGCGAGGCGGAAGAATTTCTTCGGGGGGTTCTCCATGAAGTCATCGCGTTCGATGTAGATCTCGCGAGAGAAAGGCATAGCGTGAGAGCCGGCGGTTGCATCTTCAGGGTTATTTTCCATCTGCACCATTTCGGTTTCACCCTCGGGGTAGTTAGTGATGACCACCTTAACTGGGTTGATTACAGCCATGCCACGAGTTGCGATGGCATTAAGATCCTCACGGACAGCATGTTCCAGGAGCGACACACTGTTGAGAGCCTCATATTTAGTGTAGCCGATACGTTCAATGAAATTACGGATAGATTTCGGGGTGAAACCACGTCGGCGCATACCAGAGATAGTTGGCATACGGGGGTCGTCCCAACCTTCAACCAGACCCTCCTTGACCAGCTGGAGCAGTTTACGTTTGCTCATGACAGTGTAGGTGAGGTTCAGACGGTTGAATTCAATCTGTCGGGGGCGGTAATATTCATCGGCCAGTTCATCGACGAAATAGTCGTAGAGAGGACGGTGAGGCACAAATTCCAGAGTACAGATAGAGTGAGTTACACCTTCGAAGAAGTCGCTTTGACCATGGGCGAAGTCATACATGGGGTAGACCTTCCACTGCGTTCCGGTGCGGTGGTGAGGAGTTTTGATGATGCGATACATGATAGGATCGCGGAAGTGCATGTTAGACGAAGCCATGTCGATTTTCGCGCGGAGCACACGAGAGCCCTCATCGAACTCACCGTTGTTCATTCGGATAAACAGGTCGAGGTTTTCCTCGGGAGTACGGTTACGGAAAGGGCTTTCCGTACCCGGTGTGGTGGGGGTTCCTTTCTGCTGTGCTATCTGTTCAGAGGTCTGGTCGTCGACATAAGCCTTACCCTCCTTGATCAGGCGTACGGCCAGGTCGAAGAGGCGGGGGAAATAGTCAGAGGCATAGTATTCACGGTCGCCCCAGTCGAAACCGAGCCAGTGGATGTCCTCGCGTATAGAGTCAACATATTCCACATCTTCCTTGACGGGATTAGTGTCGTCGAAGCGGAGGTTGCAAGTTCCGCCGAATTTTTCAGCCACTCCGAAGTCCATGCAAATAGCTTTAGCATGTCCGATGTGAAGATATCCGTTAGGTTCAGGTGGGAAACGAGTGTTCAAACGTCCTCCATTTTTACCGGCCTTGAGGTCATCGAGGACAATTTGTTCCACGAAGCTGAGGCTTTTTTTCTCGGTGCATTCTGCTTCTTTATTTTCTTCCATATCAAGTAAGTGAGTGTATATTTTTAAGCAATATAACTTTTCTAAAAAAAGTGAAAAGTTGCGAATCTGATGATTCACCCGCTTATGGGTTTATAATTAAGGTGCAAATTTAATTATTTTGAATCTATAATCAAAATTTTTGTCAACGTATCTGTCAGAAAGTTCACTGTGTAGATGAAAGGTAGAAGCTGTGTAGATGAAGTAATGGGTGGTGTTAGCCTTGAAGGATGTCGTTGACGGGATTTTGATAGTCGGGAAGGAGGGATTTTAATTCTTCAATGAGGGGGGTCATTTCACGGGCATCGGCATCGGCATCAATCATTAGCTTGGCCCGGTTGATGAGCTGGGAAGCACGCACCGGGTCGCGCCAACCCATGGAGTCAAATTCCTTGTCCCAGAGGATAATCCAAGAGATGAAATAGTCCATTTTGGCGAGTTTGTAGTCCTTGAGCCATATGCGGTCGGTGAAGTCAGAGATGTGGTTATAGTCGGGATTGCATAGAATTGCATCCAGCTCGCGCTTGTCGGCTTCCAGAGTCCGGTGGTGTTCAGATGAGCCATATTTCTGCACATCGAGAGAATAGGAGTTGAACAAACGGCGCAGACGGTGGATGGCACGGTTCACCTTGTCGGTGTTGAACTCCTTGTCGATCATTTCGCTGAGGCGGCAGAGCCGGTCGAAGAGCGCGTCCTTAACTTCCCGGTTTCGGGAAGAAGAGTATTGCCGGATTATTGAAGATAGTTCATGGACATACTCCTGACGGTCGATAATGCGTGCCTTGCGAATGGCAGAAGAAGCCTCCTGGGTTGCGATAGCCAGAGGTACTTCCGCTTTGGTTGCCGAGGAGACCCGGTCGGTTATATCGATCTCCAGGTCGAGATAAGGGATGTCGACGATGAAGCTGTCGATGCGTCCCGATTTATCAGCGTGGAGCCTGATGTTGACCTCGCTACCCATGGGGAGGATAGCGGGGAGGTCGTCGCCGTTGATGGTCACATCATAGAGATGGCTGCAGAGGATAGTGCGTGTTGCCATATCGTCGAACTCCTCCTTTTGATAGAGCGACATTCGGATTTCCGCGCGGGAGTCGGCGGGGTACATTTCACGACGGGTACGGAGCGAGCGTACCACCCCGTGGGCAGGGAGGCGTACGCCCCGTTGGAGTCCTTGAATCGGTTTGAAGACCTCGTCGTTGTCGCTGTCGCTGACACCGATTCCGAGAGTCAGAGGCATGATTGCCTCGCCAATTCCCTCCGAGCCGTGGATTATAGACACCTCAGAGGGTTCGCACTGCAATTCATTGCCGTTAGAATCGTAGCAACGGAGCGAGAAAATGTTTACGGAGTTCTCCTTCAGCGGGAGTTCCACCACATCGCCCGCCTCGTCGACCTTTACCGTACCGGTAGAGCATACGCCGTCGTTTCTGACGAAGTCGACGAGAACCCACTGCGATTTCAGGTTATCGCATTTATCGCCGAGGAGTTTCACCGAGGCAAATTCCACAGGTTGAGCCGAGTCGCCCTTCACCATCACCTCGAGCTGCACCTTAGCGCGGTTGCGTGATTTATCGATGATGTGGTCAGGGATGGTTATTGTAGAACCGTAGATAGCAGCCCCTTGCGAGACGCATGTCATGGGGTCGACGTCGTTACGGATTGTAGCCGGGATCGCTTCCGAAAGCATAGACCGGAGCAGCGGCGACATAGTTGGTCCGCCAACCAGCACAATATCCCTGATCAGAGATGGGTTCACCCCTGCCCTATCCAACAGGCTGAGAGTCATATCGATAGCAGTTTGGAAGACAGGCCGCTGGACACGGTTGAGAAGATGGCGCGATATGACCAGATCGAGTTCGATGGGGCATCCGTTGTCGTCGACACCGTAGTCCTCGTCGAGGTCAGACTCCAGAGTCACCTGGTCGAACGATGAGAGGGCTATCTTCGCCTCCTCCACCTTGTATTTCCAGAGCGAGCGGAACTGGTCGCCCCGGTTTTCGAGGATGCCGTCGATGGCATAACGTGCTTTCAGATGAGGGATTATTATACCGTCGATGAGAGCTGCGTCAATATCCTTTCCTCCGAGAGAGTTGCAGCCGGTGGTGTCGACCGGAGCGACAATACCATCCTTCATGCGCATGACAGCCACATCGAAAGTGCCGCCACCCATGTCGAACACCAGCCAATACTTGTCGGCTTTATCCGCAGTGAGGCCATAGGCGACAGAAGCAGCCAGCGGTTCCTGAATCAGTTCCGCATAGTCGAAACCGGCCAAAGCCGCGGCTCGCATGGTGGCATCCTTCTGATTGTTGTCGAACATGGCGGGAACGGTTATCACGGCCGCCGAAACCACGTCGTCATAGACATTGCGTTTCAGTTCCATGAGCACCTGTGCCGAGAGTTCCTCCGGGGAGAAACCGCGGTTGAGGATAGAGGATATATACTTCACATCCTTGCCCATCTGGCGTTTGAACTCAATGAACGAGTTGAACGAGAATCCGGGGGTAGAGAAAGCTGCTGCGAAATCTCGTTGCAGCAGAGAGCGCGCTTTGTCGCCCGCCACAATATTACCACTTTTAGAGACCGCCACGCATGAGGGGACGATGTCACGGCGCAGCTTGCTTTTTACGGTGACCGGTTTTCCATCGATCATTCGTGAGATAGAAGAATTCGTAGTGCCGAGATCAATACCATAGGTTATTCTGTTAGTTTTCATGTTTCAGGTGTGTGTGGGTAAGTGGTTAATACGATGTGTGTTATATCAGTGATGAGATGCTTTTGACGGGGCTATTTGTCGTTGAAAGCCACGATCACATTGGCGGATTGGATCAGCTCATTGTTAAAGAGGACGGCCGGCTGGATGACCTTTTTCACGTAGGCCTCGCCAGGGTTCAGGTTTTCGTCGAACTGCATAGTGACCTGGTGGTTGTCAGCGTGGTGATAAGGTTTACCGGCGAGTTCAGGAATTTCGTAGCCCAAGGAAGCGAAAATGGCTTTCATGGCCAGGATGCGGTTCGAGATTATGCTGACGCCCTTAATGCGGTAGTCCATCAGAGCCACGTTCTGTTCGATACGTGTAATCTCATTGATCAGAGAGAGGTTCAGATTGTGGTTGATTTCCTTGCAGGCGTCGTTTGCCTTAGAGAGTTCACGGGTTAGAGTGCGTATGCGGTCGCTTTGTTGCGTGTCGTTTTTCACCGCATAACGGATGACTATGACCAGAGCGATCAGGAGGATGACGATGATTGAAGAAAGGAGGTAGGTCATGGAGTGTTCAAGTTGCTTAAAAGAGTGGAGTAATTATCCTTGCACCGCTGCCGCAGTTGATTAGAGCGCGCCATGCCGATAGCCGTTTTGAGCAGCGAGATAGATTTACGGGCCATATCGGAAGACGGGTCAGAGTTATAGTCGCGGATGACCAGGTTGAGGATGGCGTTAGCTGATTGGTCGGCCAGAAGATTTAAAGAGATGTCGTTGAGAGGAGAGATTTCCTCGAGTCGTTCCAGTAGGGCCTTAATCCGGTCAATGATTCGAGAGAGAGCGTCGGGGTCGTTGACCGAGGCGTATTTAATCAGGTTGAGACAGTTTTCTGTTTCCGTGCGCCACTTACGGCGGAAGTGGAGGTTCAGCGCATTTTGGGGTGCGTCGCTTCCGCTGACGGCCAAAGAAAGCGTTTCAAACGAGTAGGATCCGGAGATCAACGTGAAGAAATTGTTCATCAGATCTTCCGGGCCAACGGCCATATTCTCGCCCAGAACATCGGCCACGAACCGTTCCCTGAGGTTTTGCGACCCGATCAGGTGGCAAATTTTTTCGATCGCCTCCTTCAGATTTCCATTGATAAAATCCAATACGGCACGGTTTATCAAAGAAGAGTAGCCCTCGGAGAGAGCGAACCGCGCGTAGGCCGTCCTGATGTCGCCCTGACGGAGATAGTTTACCGCCTCGGCATCGGCTTGAGCGGAAACAGAGAACCACACCAAGGCGTTGGAAAGGCGCGATGGTGTGGTGAATCTGATTTTTTCACATGTGTCGATTACCGCCACCGTTCGGAGCGGTTTACCCAGGATAGAGTCGAAGTCCAGGGGTTGGGTTTGGGTCTTCCCCACCCTTGCGAACGCACGGAGTTTCGAGGCTGCGGCCACAATATCCCTTTCCGGGCAATTTGCCGGAATGCCCAACAATCTGTAGGGATTGGATATTATGAACCGTGGGATAGCCATAGCGTCAGATGGGTCAGCGAGAGATTAGCAGGGAGAGAGATAACCCGCACAACGATGAGTATGGGAGGGGTCAGTTGCCCATTTCAGAAATGAATTTGATTCTGACCAGACGGATTTCATCCTCAGTGCAATCGGCACCGAGTTCTTTAATCGCGTCGTTGATGTCGTCGCTTTCGCTTTCCTTGAAATAGTCGAAAATATCCTGCTGACGGTCCTCGTCGATGACCTCGTCGATGAAATAGTTGATGTTTATTTTTGTTCCTGAATATACGATAGCTTCAATCTGGTCGAGCAATTCACTGAATTCCAGACC
>JAXJVW010000063.1:0-14191 GCA_036308365.1 Muribaculaceae bacterium | reverse complement strand
GATTGCACCCACGCTGGCCAAGAAATTCACCGGATGTGACATTGCCGGTTACAACTCCAACAGGTTCGACGTGCCAATGCTTGCCGAAGAATTCGCACGGGCCGATGTCGACTTCGACTTCACACGGGCCAATTTCATTGACGTACAAAACATTTTCCACAAAAAAGAACAGCGCACGCTGGTGGCCGCCTACCGCTTCTACTGCGGCGGCGAAATAGAAAACGCCCATTCGGCCAACGCTGACACGCGCGCCACTTATGAGGTGCTCAAAGCTCAGCTCGACCACTACGACGACCTCCCCAACGATGTGCGCAAACTCGCCGAATTCTCCTCACAGTCAAATGGACTCGACCTGGCGGCGCGCTTCGTCAGAAACGAGAACGGCGAGGCAATCATAAACTTCGGACGCTACAAAGGACAGCCGGCGCGCAAAGTGATGGAGACCGACCGCGGATTCTACGACTGGGTGCAGAAAGGCGACTTCCCGCGCGACACCAAACGGATTCTCACAAAAATCAAACTCGGACAACTCTGATGCTTAAAAACAAACATATAATATTAGGTATAACCGGAGGTATAGCCGCCTACAAATCGGCCGTGCTGGCCCGCCTGCTGGTAAAGGCCGGCGCCGAAGTGCAGGTGATCATGACACCCTCGGCGCGCGAGTTCATCACCCCGCTGACCCTGTCGACGCTCACCGGAAAACCGGTGATAACGGAGTTCTTCACCGCCAACACAGGTCAGTGGAACAGCCATGTCGACCTCGGTCTGTGGGCCGACGCCATGGTGATAGCCCCCGCTACGGCATGCACCATAGGCAAAATGGCCAACGGTGTGGCCGACAACATGCTCGTGACCACTTATCTCTCAGCCAAGGCCCCGGTGTTCGTGGCCCCGGCGATGGACCTGGACATGATGCGTCACCCCTCGACCACACGCAACCTCGACCTGCTCAGGTCATATGGCAACACCATCATCGAACCCGCCGAAGGTGAGCTCGCAAGCCATCTCGTCGGCAAGGGGCGCATGGAAGAACCGGAGAACATTGTCAAGGTCCTGGCCGACCACTTCGCTCAGAAAGACCTGACCGGCCACAACATACTGATCACCGCCGGACCGACATTCGAAAAAATCGACCCCGTCAGATTCATAGGCAACTACTCCAGCGGCAAAATGGGCTATGCCATAGCCGAGGAAGCAGCCTCGCGCGGAGCAAAAGTTTATCTGGTCAGCGGTCCGGTTGACTTACGCGTCTCAAACCCCTCCGTGGAGGTCATCCCCGTGGAGTCGGCCAGACAGATGCTCGACGCGTGCACGAGGCTCTATCCGTCGTGTGACTGCGGAATCATGTGTGCCGCCGTGGCCGACTATGCCCCCGAACATCAGGCAAGCAGCAAAATCAAACGTGAGCATGACCAGGTGCCCGTAATAAAACTGGTCAAAAACCCCGACATAGCGCGTACGCTCGGCGAAATGAAAGCCCCGGGTCAGCTTTTGGTGGGCTTCGCCCTCGAGACCGACAACGAGGAGTTCAACGCCATCGAGAAACTGCGCAAGAAAAATCTCGACATGATCGTGCTCAACTCACTGCGTGATCCTGGAGCCGGATTCGGCACCAACACCAACAAGGTGACCATTTTCACCGCCTCAGGCAGAACAATCTCCACACCCCTCAAGTCAAAAACTGAGGTGGCAAAGGATGTGATCGGCACCATGATCTCAATCGCCCATGAACCTTAGCCGTCTGAAACATTACTTTACGCTGCTGATCGCGGCCTGTTGCTGCGCCAACATTGCGTTGGCCCAGGAACTGAACTGCACCGTCGAGGTTAACTCCGACCAGGTGCAGGGAACCAACAAACAGATTTTCAACACCTTGAAGGAGGCTATCTCGCAATATATGAACGAGAACCACTTCTCCTCGGCTCAGTATGCCACAAACGAGCGTATCGACTGCCAGCTGTTCTTCACCATCAAGGAACTCAACGACCAGACGCTCAAGGGCGACCTGCAGATTCAGTCGACACGCCCGGTCTACAACTCTGCCTACACTACAACCCTGATCAACTTCAAGGACACAAAAGTGGAGTTCGACTATCAGGAAAACGAACCCCTGATTTTCTCGCAAAACAACATGGAGAGCCAGCTGACGGCCATCCTGAACTTCTACGCCTACCTCATCCTGGCCATCGACTCCGACTCATTCGCACCAAACGGCGGCGACCCCTACTATCAGCGCCTCGATCAGATTGTGCAGATGGGACAGTCATCGGGCGAAACCGGATGGAAGGCCTTTGAGGACACCAAAAACCGCTCGGCGGTGCTCTCAGCATTCACTGACCCCTCGACATCGGCCATCCGCGAACTTCTCTACCAGTATCACCGCCGCGGTCTCGACGAAATGTCAGTGGCCCCTGACAAAGGACGGCAGGTCATAGCCAAATCACTCGAGAACATCCAGAAAGTCTACAACTCAAACCCCATGTCAGTGGCGCTGTCAATGTTCAAAGATGCGAAAATGGATGAACTCGTCAACGTTTTCAGCAAAGCGACACAGACGGAACGCAAGGATGCCTACGACCTGCTGTCGCCAATCTATCCAACTGAAATGGAACGTATTAACAAAATCCGTGAAGGTCAGACTAAATAATGATTGAAACACTCCACATATCAAACTACGCACTTATCGACACCATCGACATCACTTTCACCCCGGGGCTGAACGTGATAACGGGTGAGACAGGTGCCGGAAAATCAATAATATTAGGCGCTCTGTCAATGCTCATGGGCGGACGGGCTGACACGCGTGTGGTTCGCGACCCCTCGCGAAAATCAATCATCGAAGCCTCGTTCTCTGTCGAAGGATTCAACGCGCTCAAGCAATATTGCCTTGAAAATGAGGTGGAATGGGATGACACCACATGCTACCTGCGCCGCGAAATTCTCCCCACCGGACGCTCCAGGGCCTTCATCAACGATTCCCCCGTAAACCTCGACCAGCTCAAGGCGGTGGCCCTGTTTCTGGTCGACATCCACTCACAGCATCAGAACCTGCTGCTCGCCTCACCCCCCTACCAGATGCAGATTCTCGATGTGATGGCCGGAAACGCCAGACGCATGGAGGAATACACATCGCGTTACACAGCCTACCGGGCTGCACTGAAACAATACGTTGCCCTGCGGCGCGACATCGAGAAAACCAACGAGAACGAGGAATTCATGCGCTATCAGCTGCAGCAGCTCGACGCCCTGAACCTCACTCCAGGCGAGGACACCGACCTGGAGCGCGAACGTGAGCTGCTGGCCAATGTCACGAGCGTGAAAAACTCGCTCCGCACAATCATCGACAACCTGCAGGATGCCAGTCCGGCCGCACTCAACCTCATCAAGGAGGCGGAAAATGAGCTCGACCAACTGTCGGAAGTAATCGAGGACGCCGACTCGCTGGCCGAACGTCTCGCATCGGTCAGGGTGGAACTACAGGATATAGCCGACACATTCGCCGCCTACGACCGAGGGGTGAACGCCGACCCGGCGCAGCTCGAGGAGATTGACCAACGGCTGATGCAGATTGCAGCGATGGAACGGCGCCACCATGTTGAATCGGTCGACGAACTGCTGGTCATAGCACAGAACCTGCGCAACAGGCTCAACACGGTTGACAACGCCGACATGCTCCTCCAGGAACTCGAAACAAAAGCCAAACGAGCCAAAGCGTTCGCAAAAGAAAAGGCTCGCGAAATCTCCGAGGCACGTTCCGAGGCAGCCACACGTCTGGAGCAACTGCTGCTTAAAAGGGCCATGCCGTTGGGCATGGACAACCTGACGGTGAAAATAGAGGTGGCCCCGGCCGACATGTCGCCAACCGGAATCGACAACGTTGAGTTCCTCTTCGCCTTCAACAAAAACCAGACTCCGCTACCCGTGGGTAAAACCGCTTCGGGCGGTGAAATATCGAGACTGATGCTCTCAATCAAATCCATCATGGCCTCGCGGATGCAGCTCCCGTCGATAATCTTCGACGAGGTCGACACCGGAGTATCAGGCAAAATCGCCGGCAAAATGGGTAATATGATGAAAAACATCGCCCGCAACATTCAGGTGATTGTCATTACCCACCTGCCTCAGGTGGCCGCAAAGGGCGACACCCATTTCAAAGTATTCAAGCAGGACAGTGACACTTCAACCAACACCTGCATAGTGACATTAAATCCCGAACAGCGCGTGACCGAACTGGCTGTCATGCTCGGAGGCTCCGAAGTCGACGAGGCAGCCATCGAAAACGCTCGTTCTTTACTCTCAAAATCTATTGACGATGCAGACTAACGACTATATTTTCGGCATACGTGCCGTTATGGAGGCAATTGAAGCCGGTAAGGAAATTGACCGTGTATTGATTAAAAAAGACCTCACGGGCGATCTCGCCGCGGAGCTCATCGACCTGATGCGCCAGCGTGGCATCGTGGCCCGCAAGGTGCCCGTGGAGAAAATCAATCGCATAACCCGCAAAAACCATCAGGGTGTGGTTGCCATGCTCTCGGCCGTGACATATCACAAACTTGAACATCTGGTGCCGCAGCTCTATGAGGATGGCGTGCTCCCGTTCATCGTGGTGCTCGACGGCATTACCGACGTGCGTAACTTCGGTGCCATAGCCCGCACATGCGAGTGCGCCGGTGTAAATGCCATCGTGATTCCTGAACGCGACTCGGTCAGCGTAGGTGGCGACGCCGTCAAAACCTCAGCCGGTGCGCTGCTCCATATCCCGGTGTGCCGCGAACGCAACATCCTTTCGGCCGTGCGCTATCTACGCGATGCCGGCTATCAGGTGGTGGCAGCATCGGAAAAGGCCGCGATAAACTACACCCAGGGTGATTTCACCACCCCCGTGGCGTTGGTGATGGGCTCGGAAGATGTTGGCATCTCGCCTGAAGTGCTCCGTCAGTGCGACACTCTTGTGGGCATTCCGCAGTTCGGAAAAATAGGCTCGCTGAACGTGTCGGTGGCCGCCGGTGTGATGATCTATGAGGTTGTGCGCCAGCGTTTGAACGCCGATATGGAGGTGATCTGACCCCTCCGCATTTCGCAGCAGTGTAGTCTCCCCGCCCCGTCAGGGACACACCACTTTCTGAGCCTTTCCGTCAACAACAACAATATACACTCCGGCCGGAACATTTTCAGCCGGAGTGCTTGTTCCTGACAGATTGTAGACCTGGAGCGTGTCATAGTCACCCTCGACAACAATGTTGTGGTCACGTACGGCAACCGTCGGTAGCGATTCAGTGTCGTCAAGAACCGGTGCGTTGTCGTTCAGATTGTTGGTGCCGAAAACGGCGTAGGCGCCACCCTGAAGCACCACGTTTCGGCCGTTGACACGGGGTGTGGTGCCATAGCTTTTCGACAATATCCGGTAGTCCGATCCCTGCGCTGTGAACGGCACCGCTATGCTACGTGTAGCCGTGGTGTTGGGGTTGACTACGCAATATAGTTCCGATGCACCGTTTTTCAAACTGATCACACGGCCGCTGCTCCAGTTGCTCTCGCCGCATGCCATGGTGGTAGTGGTTCCTTTCCGGAACAGGTCGGCATTATAGTTTCTGATGTAGCACAACTCTTTGTAGTTGTCCATCAACCCCTTGCGGTTGGGATTGTTCAAGTAGTTCCACACCACTTTTTTAGGCGACGTGTTGTTTGAATTATCGGCATTCTTGGTCGACTCGTCGGCGCCGAACTCCTGAAACTGCCATATCATGTGGGCACCCGGCGACATCAGCATCTGAGCGGCAACCGAGCCCAGACGCCGCATGCTGACAGCCGTGTTTCCCTTCACCCCCGATGCGCCCCAGTTGCTCTGGCTATAAGCCATGCGTTCCTCATCGTGGCTCTCGGCATACGACACGGTCGAGCCCCACGTGCGGCTGTCGTCGGGGGCATAGAACAGGTTGAGATTGGAGTTGGAACTGTAGCCCATGGCAAACTGGCGCGACTGGGTGTTGATGTTGGCCCAGTTGGTTTCGCCATCCTTGGCCATGTCGTTCTCCTCCTGCGCCGTCGCCAGGTTTTCATTGATAAAATAAGCGTCGGGGTTAATCTGGCGCATGGAGTCATGGAGCGCTTTCATCCTCGCCACACGTGTCGCGTTATAGCGGTTGGTGTTGGCATCGGACGGCGGACCGAAACTGTTCGTGAGCGGATAATACGTGTTGCCATAGCTGTCATTGTCGCCCAGACCCTTCACCAGGTCGAAGCGGAAACCGTCAACCTTGTAGCTTGTCATCCAGTAGGCCAATGCGTCGCGCCACTGCTGCTGCACCAGCGGATTCTCCTGCTTCCAGTCGTTCAGCACCGAATAGGCGTGGGGCGACGTGGCGTTGTAAAACGGATTTTTCGAAGGCTCATACATCTGATACCACGGGTGCATGCCGTCGCTCTGGTTGAACACAATGTCAAGAATCACGGCGAGCCCGCGTTTGTGACACTCATCGATCAGCCGGCGGTAATCGTCAGGCGTCCCGTAGGCTTTGTCGGGGGCCATGTAGAAGTTCGTGTTGTAGCCCCACGAGTTGTTCCCGTTGAACTCCATGATGGGGAGCAACTCCACGGCATTGACCCCCAACTCCTTCAGATAATCGAGTTTACCGGCCACACCCTTCACCGTGCCGTTGCCGTAGGCCTTACCCTCGGTGCCGGTGAAGTCGCGGATAAGCAGCTCATAGATGATCAGGTCGGACTGGTCGACACCCTTGAACCCGCTGACCTCCCAGTCATAACGGTCCATGCCGCTGTTGAACACCGCCAACGGAACACTCTGCGGAACCTCGGCGGGGTAGGGAGGAAGGTCGGGAAACACCTCGGGCGAAATATACCGGTCATTATACGGGTCGAGAACCAGATGGGCATACGGGTCGCCCACGGGAATCTCGCCGTCAACCAGATAATAGTAGATATGGTCGGTGTCAGGGGCCAGATCCTTCACGGTTGTCCAGAAATAGCGGTTGCCGTCATAGTCCTGATAGTTCATCGTCTGCGTGGCCGTAAGCTGATAGCCGTTCCACGACCCCACTAACGCCACATTGCTTTTGCCGGGAGCGGCGATGCAGAATCGATATTCACCTTCGGCATCGCCCTCTGTCACACCCTGACGTGGAACCCCGCCGGGAAATGTCGCAGCCACAGCCTCGCCAAGTCGGGTCAGCCCATATTCTCGTCGCTCTGACTCAGTGGCGGTTGAGGCCCGCGCTATGATGTTGTAGTCGCCCGCCTCGGCAAACGACCGGGCCAGCTTCAGTGTGGTCACTCCGTCGCTCTGTGCGAGGATATTCCCGTTTTCCTCACTGTCCAAATAAAGCGTTATCGACGCCGGAGCGGTGGTGTTGACAGTGAAATTCACCGGATCGTCAGTGGTCAGGGCAAGCCCCTCCATGTCTGACCCTATGGTCATCTGGAAACCCGGAGGAAACACCTGGATGAAAATATCCGACCCGTCGGCCTCCTTACCCTCCATGCCACCGTTGGCCGAGCGGAACACGAAAGCTAACGCCGTCACATTCTCCGTCGTCGGCACACCATAATATTCCTGAATCGACGGGATTATCAACTCCCATGTGTCATCGCTGACATAAAGCAACCGATACTTGGGCGAGTTGTCACCCCATGACGATGAGTACTTCCAGTCGCCCCCGCCCGAACTGCCCGAGGTGATCACACCGGTGTGGGCATACACCGCATCGTCGGAGGTCAGATTGGCCAGCCCGCCGTTTCCTCGGTTGGCATGAAACGTGACTACAACATCGCGACTGTCACTTTGAACAATCGCGGGGTCGGTGGTCACCACCTGCGCGGTGACGGCGATCGGTGAGGCTATCACCGCAAATAATAAGTAGCGTAGGAATGTCGCCATAACGGTTCTGAATTTTGATTATGTCATTCAAACATCCACGCACCCCCTAAAGTTCCGCCGGAAAAGTTAAACTCTCATCTGCGGAAATGTTAAAATCGCCGCAACCCGGTCTTCATGACAAAAAATGCCCCGGACTCCACTCAAGTGCCTCAAAATGTTTTGTGCCTAACTTTTTGGGAGCATTAATTAATTAATTTTTGAGAGATACTTACTTATATTATGATTAACTTTGCACATGAAAAACGTGGCGGCCATCCATGGCCCGGCACACATTAATTAAAAATTATAATACTCACAGGAGATGTTCGCAATCTTGTCAATAATGTTCGCGGGAATTCTCTGCGGCTACCTGCTGCGGAGGGTAGGCTACACCATACCTGCCCGGGCCGTGACGGCTCTGGTGTGGCTGCTGCTGTTTCTGCTCGGGGTGGAGGTGGGATGCGATGACCGCATCATCCACGGACTGGCCACGCTGGGACTGCGGGCCACGCTCATTTCCGTCGCCGCCGTTCTGGGCAGTTGCGCCATGTCACTGCTGCTTTATCTGATGCCGGGCAACCAATCGTCGGGTACAACCTCACGCCAACGTGTGCCGCTGTGGAGTGCCCTGCGCGGGAGTATGGTCATCATCGCTTTCTTCATTGTGGGGATAGCGGTTGGACTGGCGCGTGTGTTTGACATTGCCCAATTCAATGAGTCGAACTTCAACATCAGCTTCGTGGCCCTGGCGTCACTGATGTTCTGTGTAGGCGCGGGGATAGGGGGCGATCTGTCGGTATTCAGCAAGCTACGGCAATTCCACAAAGCCTTCCTGCTGTTGCCGTTGGCTACAGTCACAGGCACTCTCGCAGGTGCGGCGGCGGTGTCACTGCTTGTCACCGGCTACACCCTCCCCGACACACTTTCCATCGCCTCCGGATTCGGCTATTACTCACTCTCAGGCATACTAATAACCGACATGCGAGGGGCCGAACTGGGCACCGTGGCACTGCTATGCAACATCATCCGCGAAGTGCTGACACTGCTCTGCGCACCCCTGATGGCACGCTGTTTCTCACCGCTCGCACCTATCTCCAGTGGCGGAGCGACAAGCATGGACACCACTCTGCCCGTCATCACCATGGTCTCTGGAAAGGAATACGTCATCCTTTCAATCTACCACGGCTTCATAGTGGATTTCTCCGTACCCTTCCTGGTCACCTTTTTCTGCTCCATGGCCTAATCCACACCGACAGACATCCCTTCAAATTCGCCTTCAAATTACGATAATTTCGAAAAAAAAACTGCGACAATTTGTCAATATAAAAAGAATTGCGTACTTTTGCACCGCAATAAGCCTCTGCTGCTCGAATGGTGGAATGGTAGACACGAGGGACTTAAAATCCCTTGGCTATTGCGGCTGTGCGGGTTCGAGTCCCGCTTCGAGCACCGGTGCCCCCTTGTAAGTCATGTGATTTACAAGGGTTTTTCTTTTTATAATAGTTCGTTTTTACCGAACTATTGAAATTTTCGGAAAAATTCTTGGAGGTCTTCATTTGCGAAGTTGAACTTGAAATGTTATCTTTGCAAATTAAATCACTGAAAAAATACCCATGCGGATGAAAAAGATATTTATTGTATTCGCTCTGTTTTTGGCGACATTCTCATCTGTGTCCGCTCAGGACACTTTCTTCCAATATCCCACACCACCAGAAAGCATCGAAGGGTTTTATCCACGTTGCAACTATATGGTGGAGCACTTCTGGGACCGTTGCGACATGAAACGGGCTTTCTCCTCACGCCCTAAAATGAAATCGGCCTTCGAGGACTACATGCAGCTCGTCACCCAGGCTCAGATCGACACGGCCATGACCTCGGTCAACAACCTGATTCTCAAAGTGCGTAAAGCCGACCAGAAAAACATCCTCACCTTAGGCGAGATAGCCCGTGAGGTGCTCTACTCCGACTCCGCACTGATCTACAGCGAGCAGCTCTATCTTCCTTTCGCCAAAGCTGTGGCCGAAAACGGAAAAATACCCTCGGCCAACCGTGCCCCGTTTGAATATGAGGCGGGTATACTGAGCACTTCGCAGGTGGGCATGACTCTCCCCGACATACCTTTCACCCGCCCCGACGGCTCGCAGGGACATCTCTATGAGGCCGGAAACAAACGCATCGTGCTGATGTTCTACGACCCCGACTGCGACGACTGTCGCATGCTCTCGGTGATGCAGTCAACCGATGTAAACCTCCGTAAGCTCCATGAAAAGGGCTATCTCCAGATGGTGATGATCTACCCCGGCGAACCATCGCAGTTGTGGAAGGATAAAGCCGCTGACATGCCTCAGGAATGGATAATCGGTGCCAACCCCGACGTCGACCGCATGTTCAACCTCGAAAATCTGCCGGTGTTCTACTACCTCTCCCCGAAATACAAAATCCTCACAAAAAACATCGACCAGACACGCCTCTTTGACATGTACAGAATGTTGAACGCTAACGTACCCGACGCAAAATGAAAGTTGCAGCCTTGATTTCCGGAGGGGTGGACTCGGCCGTGGCAGTCTACCGTCTGCTCGAGCAGGGACATGACGTCAATCTGTTCTACATCAGAATCGGCCTCGACACCGGCGAGGGCGACTGCTCGGCCGAGGAAGATATTGAAATGTGTCAGCTCATTGCCTCACGCTACGGCCTGCCGTTCAACGTCGTGTCGCTGCATGAGGAGTACTGGCAGAATGTCATGGAATACGCCCTCCGCACAGTCCGCCAGGGTCTGACCCCTAATCCCGACATGATGTGTAACAAGCTCATCAAGTTCGGATTCTTCGAGCAACGCTGGGGACATGAATTCGACAAAACGGCAACCGGACACTACGCCACAACAACCGAGATCGACGGAAAAGTGTTCCTCTCAACAGGTGTCGACCTGGTAAAGGACCAAACCGACTTCCTCGCGCAGATAACCTATCCTCAGCTGGAACACATAATGTTCCCCATCGGCGACCTCCCGAAAGCTAAAGTGCGTGAAATCGCCGTGAAAACCCACATGCCCAACGCCTATCGCAAGGACAGCCAGGGCATCTGCTTCCTCGGCAAAATCAATTACAACGACTTCATACGCCGCCATTTAGGCGAAAAACCCGGTCCGATTATCGAAATAGAAACCGGACGCAAACTCGGTGAACACCGCGGATTCTGGTTCCACACAATCGGGCAGCGCAAAGGTCTGGGCCTCAGTGGTGGTCCATGGTATGTGGTGAAGAAAAACATCCACGACAACGTGATCTACGTGTCAAACGGCTACGACACCGAAAAACAATACGGAAACCTGCTTCATCTCGATGAGATGCACTTCATCACAATGAACCCCTGGCCTGAGGAGTGCCGCAGCGTCGACATAACATTCAAAAACCGCCACATGCCACAGTTCCTCTCCGCGCGTCTGACCCATCTGGGCGACCGGGAATACATAATCGAAAGCGACACTCCCGTGCAAGGCATCGCCCCGGGACAGTTCGCCGTGATCTACGACAAAAACTCCCACCTATGCTACGGAAGCGGAGTCATAACGGGCCAGAACCCCGATAAACTGATTTAATTATTACAGCCTATGGAGGACAGAATAGAACTCAGAGTGATGGGCATCTCCGTCGGTGAGATTCGTCAGGGCGCCTATGCTCTGATACTCGCCGAAGTGAACGGCCCGAGGCGCATCCCGGTGGTCATCGGAGTGCCCGAGGCGCAGTCGATAGCCATGAAACTTGAAGGGGTGCGCCCACCGAGGCCAATCTCCCACGACCTGTTCTTCAGTTTCGCCCACGCTTTCGGCATAACCCTGCGTAGCGTATTCATTTATAAGTTCGAGGACGGTATTTTCTACTCCGAGCTGACATTCACCGACGGCGAGCGGACCATTGTGCTCGACTCGCGCACTTCCGACGCCATCGCCATTGCCCTGCGAACTAAGTCACCAATTTTCACAACCGAGCAGATTCTCGAGGAGACAGCCTTCGTGATGGAAATCCAGGAGTCTGACCAACCCGACGTGGCCGACACCTTCGCCGACGCCAAAGCCGACATCGCCGACTACACCATCGACGAACTCGAGGACTACCTCGCCCGGCTGATCGAGATGGAGGACTACGAGGAAGCGGCCCGCATAAGCCGGCTGATTGCTGATAAACGTGACAAGGCCGACGACCCTCTCGCCGGCTTCAACCTCTGAACAATTCAAACCAACGACATAAACAAACACTTTTCGACTCATAAATATCATGAAACTGATCAAACTGAAACTCGCCATCATGCTCCTGCTGGAGTTCGCCGTGTGGGGAGCCTATCTGACATCGCTGGGCAGCTACCTCGCTCGCGTCGGTCTGGCAAACAACATCGGAATTTTCTATGCCGTACAAGGTATTGTGTCAATCTTCACCCCGGCTATATTCGGAATCGTCGCCGACCGCTGGATTCCGGCACAGAAAATGTTGTCGCTCAGCCACTTCGTGGCAGGTGTGTTCATGATCGCCGCAGGTGTCTACGGCTATCTCAACCCCACGCCCGACTTCTGGCCGCTGTTCACCCTCTACACAATCTCCGTGGCATTCTTCATGCCAACAATCGGCCTGGCTAACTCGGTGTCATATAATGCCTTGGAGCGCGAAGGCCTCGACACGGTCAAACACTTCCCCCCGATCCGTATTTTCGGAACCATCGGTTTCATCATCCTGATGCTTTTCGTGAATTTCACCGGCTTCCAGAATACCTACGCCCAGCTGATAACCTCAGGCGTGGTCGGTCTGATGCTCACGCTCTACGCACTGACAATGCCTGACTGCCCCGTCAAGAAATCCGTCGAGAAGAAATCGCTCACCGAAGCCCTCGGACTCAACGCATTCAAACTGTTCAAGAACAAAAACATGGCTATATTCTTCATCTTCAGCATGCTCCTCGGTGTGTCGCTGCAGATAACTAACGGATTTGCCAACCCATATATCCAGGCCTTCGGCGACGACACCCTGATCGGCCGTAACGCCAACGCCCTGATCTCCCTGTCGCAGATCAGCGAAACGCTCTGCATCCTGCTCATACCCTTCTTCCTCCGCAAATTCGGGATCAAAGTGGTAATGTTAATGGCCATGTTGGCATGGGTGCTCCGCTTCGGATTCTTCGGCTTCGGCGACGTCACCCCCATGGGCATAACCTTCCTGGTTCTCTCAATGATTGTCTACGGTGTGGCCTTTGACTTCTTCAACGTGTCAGGTTCGCTCTACGTCGACCAGCAAACCGACATTTCAATCCGCTCATCGGCGCAAGGTCTGTTCATGATCATGACAAACGGCATCGGTGCAACCATAGGCACACTCGGTGCTCAGGCCGTGATCTCACGCTATGTCTACTCTAACACCGAAGCCGCCGCGCAGATCGACGGATGGCACACATCATGGCTCATCTTCGCGGCTTATTCACTCGTGGTGGCTATCCTCTTCTTCCTCATATTTAAAAACAACGCACCCAAATCAAATGTGAACCCGCTCAAGGCCACCGACGAGGACCCCGCGGGATTGATCGACGCAAAATGATACAGTTCTTCGCCCCCGACATCGAACAGTCGCTGACGCTTCCCGATAGCGACTCAGCCCACTGCGTCAGAGTCCTCCGGATGAAGGAGGGCGACATGCTGCAGGTTATCGACGGCAAAGGGTTCAAATACACCTGCCGTCTGACTCTGGCCCATCAGAAACACGCCGCGGTTGAAATCCTCGACAAACAGCCCGTGCAGCCTTACTGGCCAGCTCCCCTGACCGTCGCCGTGGCTCCGACAAAAAACATGGACCGAATGGAGTGGCTTGTGGAGAAACTCGTCGAAATGGGGGTCGATCGAATCGTCCCGCTCAGTTGCCGCTACTCTGAACGGAAAGAAATCAAAACCGAACGACTCCTAAAAATCGCCGTCTCGGCAATGAAACAGTCGCTGAAGGCCACGCTGCCCGAAATTTGCGAGATGACGCCTCTCGCAAATTTCATCGCCAACGACACCTCGCAACAGAAGTTCGTAGCCTACTGTGCCCCGGAAATCCCGAGGCAAAGTCTGGTCAATCTTTATGAGCCGGGGCTGAGCGCCACAATCCTGATTGGGCCCGAAGGTGACTTCTCTAATCAGGAAATCACCGCGACCATTGCTGCCGGCTATCTCCCCGTGACCCTCGGCGAGGCGCGCCTGCGAACCGAGACCGCGGCCATGGTGGCTTGCGGCATGTTCCACACAATCAATCAATTAAGTATCTCTCAGAAATTAACTACGCATTATTT
>JAXJVW010000062.1:0-7949 GCA_036308365.1 Muribaculaceae bacterium | reverse complement strand
CACGCCATGGGCCCCAACGTAGCCGGTGTGATTGGTTCAGCCGTTGCTGCGGGTGTCCTCCTCGGATTCCTCGCTTAAGCGATAAATCAATTCCTTGAATCAAACCCCGTTCCGCGATGTCGTGGAGCGGGGTTTCGTCGTAATAGCATTTTCCGGAAGGTGCCTGTTTTGGATTTTATAACATGCCACATTTGCTCCATCGGAAAATCTTTACTATCTTTGACTTGAAATCGGTGGCGCCCGTTTTGGAGCGTCTGATCAACAGCAAATTAAATTTTCAACCCACTACGAATATGTTTTCAGGTATAGTAGAAGAAGCTGCCAAAGTGGTGGCCGTGCGTCGCGAAGGTGGCAATCTCCACCTCACACTCAACTGTTCATTCGTCAACGAACTGAAAATTGACCAGTCGGTGGCCCACAACGGTGTGTGTCTGACAGTGGTCGACATCGCCGACGACCGTTACACCGTGACCGCCATCCAGGAAACGCTCGAACGTTCGAATCTCGGCGATGTCATGCCGGGCGACCTGGTGAACCTCGAGCGCTCAATGCTCATGAACGGACGTCTTGACGGTCACATCGTGCAGGGACACGTTGACACCACCGCCATATGCACCGAAATTGAGCAGGTCGACGGCAGCACCTATTTCAAGTTCGAGTATGAGGTGACACCCCGGATGGCACGCCAGGGCTACGTCACCGTCGAGAAAGGGTCGGTGACAGTCAACGGTGTGTCGCTGACAGTGTGTGACAGCGGCAAGAACAGCTTTCGTGTGGCAATCATCCCTTACACATTCGAGCACACCAACTTCCGCAATTTCAAGGTGGGTTCGAAAGTGAACATCGAGTTTGACATCGTCGGCAAGTATCTGGCCCGCATGATGGAATTCGCACAATAACATAACTCCACGGCAAATGAGTGTGTTACCCCCATTGGCAGAACGTATGCGCCCCACGTCGCTCAACGACTATGTGGGGCAGACCCATCTTGTGGGTCCCGGCGGTGTGCTGCGCCGCATGATTGAAAGCGGCCAGATAGCCTCGTTCATTCTCTGGGGGCCTCCCGGGGTGGGGAAGACCACGCTCGCCAAAATCATAGCGAACACAACAAAGTCGGCATTCTACACTCTAAGCGCCGTCACATCGGGGGTGAAGGATGTGCGTGAGGTGCTCGACCGCTGCAAGGCCGACGCGACAAGCATGTTCTCGCAGGGTCGCCCCATTCTGTTCATCGATGAAATCCATCGTTTCAACAAAGCCCAGCAGGACAGCCTGTTAGGGGCCGTGGAAAGCGGCATAGTGACACTGATCGGCGCCACGACGGAGAATCCGTCGTTCGAGGTGATACGTCCCCTGCTGTCACGTGCCAGAGTCTATTCCCTGCGGCCGCTCGAGGCTCCTGAGCTTAACCGTCTGCTCGATAGCACCCTGGCCAATGATGAACTGCTGTCGCAGTGTGATGTGAAAGTGGAGAGCACCGACGCCCTGTTCCGGTTTGCCGGCGGTGATGCCCGCAAACTCCTGAACATCATCGACTTGCTCTATCAGTCGGTGGGCCATGGCGAGACGCTGGTCATCTCCGACCGCATAGTGACCGAACGCTTGCAGGAGAATCCGGCCGCCTACGACAAAGGTGGTGAGATGCACTACGACATCATCTCGGCCTTCATAAAAAGTGTGCGGGGCAGCGATCCCGATGCCGCCATCTACTGGCTCGCACGGATGATCAACGGGGGTGAAGACCCTGAATTCATAGCCCGGCGATTGGTCATTCTGGCCGCCGAGGATATCGGACTGGCCAACCCGAACGCCCTGCTGCTGGCCAACACCACCTTCGACGCGCTCAAAAAAATAGGTATGCCCGAAGGGCGCATCCCGTTAGCCGAATGCACCGTCTATCTGGCCACCAGCCCTAAAAGCAACTCGGCCTACATGGCCATTGACAAAGCGCTCGGCTACGTTGCCCAGACGGGTGATCTGCCCGTGCCGCTCCATTTGCGCAACGCACCCACATCGCTGATGAAAGATATGGGCTACGGCGCCGACTACAAGTATGCCCACGACTATCCGGGCCATTTCGTCAAGCAACAGTTCCTGCCCGACGATGCCACCGGTCGCCGGTTCTGGATCGCGGCCGACAACAACTCCGAGCAGAAACTCGACGCCCTGCAGAAATCACGTTGGGGC
Organism: Muribaculaceae bacterium; assembly: GCA_036308365.1. Classification (GTDB taxonomy): domain Bacteria; phylum Bacteroidota; class Bacteroidia; order Bacteroidales; family Muribaculaceae; genus CAJUPY01. The sequence continues at coordinate 5,762 of JAXJVW010000062.1, read as the reverse complement.
GGCCGGGAATGAACCGTCGGAGCTGCCGCCGGTGATTACTTCCATTTTGACCAACAAATCCGTTCATCATATATAAAATAAACAGAGGTGACATATTAACTTTGCACCCGAGCAAACCTTTCCTGACAATACGTTGTTAGAAAAATAAAGAAACACATCTGTTTATTTATGAGAAAAGTACTGAAAATATTATGCATCGCCCTTTTCGCGACAGGTACGTCGTCCGCCATCTCCGGACAGACAACCGCTGACTCCATATATTTGAATCTGGAGCAGTGTCGACAGCTCGCACTGCAAAACAACAAGCAGATGCAGATAAACCGTGAAAAGGTAAAGGCCGCCGAGTATCAGAAAAAGGAGGCGTTCGCCGCCTATCTGCCAGCCATTGATTTCGCCGGCGGATATGCCTATAATCAGAAAAAACTCGCACTGTTCGACTCTGACCAGATGCTTCCCACCAAATCGTTCGATCCCAAAACCGGAAAGTATGAGTTCAATCTGGTCACTAATCCCGAAACCGGATTGCCCGTGATGAGCCCTTCCGGCGAGCCAATTCCGTCGACAGTGGCCCTGATTCCGAAGTCGGCCATGGAATTCGACATCCACAATCTGTTTTTCGGTGCGGTGACCGTCACCCAGCCCGTTTACATGGGTGGAAAAATCGTGGCGCTCAACAAAATGGCGTCGCTCGCCAAAGAGGTTGCCGAATCAATGCGCGACAACGAGGCGCAGAATGTCATCTACGCCGTCGACGCCGCCTACTGGCAGGTGGTGTCGCTGCAGGCAAAGCAGAAACTCGCACAGAGCTTCGTCAATCTGCTCGACACGCTCGACCACAATGTCGACGTAATGCTCAAGCAGGGCGTTGCGACGCGCAGCGACAAACTGATGGTCGATGTCAAACTCAATCAGGCGCAGGTCGACCTGACCAAGGTGAACAACGGAGTGGTGTTGAGCAAAATGGCGCTCGCCCAGCTCTGCGGTCTGCCCGTTGATTCAAGCATAGCGCTCAATGACGATCTGGCCGACGTGACCCCCGACGCCGAAATCGCCGCCTCCTACAACATGGACGATGTTTACAACCGCCGCGACGACATCCATGCGCTCAGCCTCGGAGTCAAGGTAGCCGCCCAGCAAGCCAACGTGGCCCGTGCCTCGATGCTCCCCAACATAGCCCTGATGGGAAGCTACAGCTTCAGTAACCCCAACAGCTACGACGGATTCAAAAACCGTTTCGGCGGGGCATTCTCAGTAGGTGTCATGGTGTCGATCCCCATCTGGCACTGGGGCGGTAACTACTATAAATATAAGAATGCGGCCACCCAGCGCAACATCATGGAACTGCAGCTCGCCGACGCCAAACAGATGGTTGAACTGCAAGTCAACCAGGCCTCGTTCAAGGCCCAGGAAGCTCTGAAAACCTACCACGCCACCCTGGCTAACCTCGACAGCGCCAATGAAAATCTGCGTACGGCGCAGATAGGGTTCCGCGAAGGGGTCATGACCTCCGACGATGTGATGGAGGCCCAGACGGCATGGCTCAAAGCCCACAGCGAGAACATCGACGCAATCATCGACGTTCATCTCTGCGATGTCTATCTATCAAAAGTACTTGGAACATTATAATGTTATGGAACAGAACAAAACAACTCAGCAGAATAACAGCGTGAAGGGTGAGCAGCGCTCTCTTTTCATCGGCATGGGAGTGGTAATGGTGGCTCTGGTGGCCGTTTCAATCATCGGATTCCTTTTTCTGAACAAACCCGATGAAATCACCGAAGGTCAGGCCGACGCCACTTCAGTCAGAATATCAGGCAAACTCCCCGGACGCGTGGTGGAGATTTTCGTCCACGAAGGTGACAACGTGCGCAAGGGCGACACGTTGGTGCACATCCATTCAGCTTTGGCCGAAGCTAAACTCATGCAGGCCGAGGGAATGAAGCAGGTTGCCGCGTCGCAAAACAAGAAAGTCGACGCCGGCACGCGGATCCAGATCATCCAGACGGCGCAGGAACTCGTAAACCAGGCCGACGCCGCATGCAACATAGCCCGCAAAACATTCGACCGCATGCAGGCCCTGTATCAGCAGGGTGTCATTAGCGAGCAGAAGCGCGACGAAGCGCAGGCCGCCTACAACGCCGCCAAAGCCGCACTACAGGCCGCCAAGTCGCAGCTCGCACTGGCCCAGGCCGGAGCGCAGCAGGAGGATAAAACCTCGGCTCAGGCAATGGTCAATGTGGCCCAGGGAGGAATCGACGAGGTAGAGGCGCTCCTTCAGGACCAGTATCTGGTGGCCCCCTGCGACGGACAGATCGATCAGGTCTACCCCAACGAGGGTGAGCTCGTGATGCTCGGATCGCCGGTGATGAGCCTGCTCAAACTCGATGACAAATGGGTGACTTTCAACATCAGGGAAGAGAAACTCGAGGGTATGAAAATCGGCGATGAGATAGCCATCGAAATCCCCGCACTGAAAAATAAAGAAACCAAGGCGAAGATCTACTACATCAGCGATCTGGGAAGCTACGCTACATGGCGCGCCACCAAAACCACCGGCCAGTGGGACAGCCGCACCTTCCAGGTGAAGGCCCGACCGGTCGATTCCATCCCTGAACTGCGCCCCGGAATGACCGTGCTCATGAAATAACAGTCACACACACAGCCCGTGACATCAACACAATCAAAATAGTCAGAAACAACTGAATATGACGGCATTAAAGCAATTTCAACAACTGATGGCCCGCAGCGCGCGGCAACTTTGCGAAAGGAAGGTCTACTTCTTCGCCATGATAGTGGTGCCCGTGGCTATGGCCTTTTTCTTCCTCTCCCTGCTGGGCGAGGGGCTCCCTGTTGAGGTGCCCACAGCCGTTGTCGACCTCGATAACTCATCACTTTCACGCCGCATCACCCGTAACCTCGGATCGATGGAAACCGTGGATATTTCCATGAAACTCAGTTCCTACGATGAAGCCATGCAAATGGTGCGGCAGGGTGAGATTTTCGGATTTTTCTATATTCCCCGCGACATGCAGCGCGACGCGCTGGCCGGCAACACACCTACCATCACCTACTACAGCAACATGACCTACTTCGTTCCCGGGACGCTCGCCTACAAAGGGTTCAAAACCATGGCGGTTTCGGCTTCCGGGGCGATTGTGCAAGGCAAGCTGATCAATTCGGGCGTAGGCGAGAACACCGCCTCGGTGCTGCTGCAACCTGTGGTCATCGATGTCAACGGCATAGGCAACCCGTGGATGAACTACTCCTACTATCTGACCACCTCGTTCATGGCCGGAGTGCTCGAACTGATGATTTTTCTGGTGACAGTGTTCTCCATATGCACCGAAATGAAGTATAACACCTCGCCCGAGTGGCTCAGGATGTCGAACGGCTCGATCATCGGAGCGGTGATGGGCAAGCTCATCCCCCAGACGGTGGTGTTCACAATCGTCGGCATATTCCTCAATGTGCTCCTGTTCAAATTCTACCACTTCCCCATGAACGGCTCATGGTGGTGGCTGACCGTGGCGATGATTCTCTACGTTCCGGCATGTCAGGGCTTCGCGCTGTTGATAACGTCGATCATCCCTAACATGAGGCTCGCCATAAGCATATGCTCGCTGTTGGGAATCCTGGCCTTCTCCATCGCCGCCTTCTCATTTCCAGTGCAGAGCATGTATGGCTCAGTCGGCATATTCAGTTTCATACTGCCGGTGCGCTACTACTTCCTGATCTATATCGACCAGGCTCTCAACGGCATCGACATTTATTATTCACGATATTACTACGTGGCACTGCTGATTTTCACCGTGCTCCCCTATCTGGCCCTGTGGAATCTCAAGCGTCACGCTCTCAAACCGGTTTACATCCCCTGATCATGAAATCATTCATCCGACATATATCACAATGGTTCACCGCCGCAGCCAAGGTGTGGCGACGTGAATTCTATATGGTCACTCACGATGTGGGAGCGCTGACATTTTTCCTGTTCCTCCCTATTGTCTACCCGGTCATCTACACGGTGATCTACAACCCCGAGCTGGTGCGTGACCTTCCGGTGGCCGTTGTCGACAACTCCCGCACGGCGCAGAGCCGCGAACTGGTCAGGATGATCGACGCTACCCCAGCCATAAAACTCGGAGGCTATGCCGCCAACCTTCAGGAGGCGCGCCGTTGGATGGACAACAAGGATGTTTTCGGGGTGCTGGTGATTCCGGAAGACTACGCCCGTAAAACCGGACGTGGCGAGCAGGCCGTGGTAAACTTCTACTCCGACATGAGCCTGTTGCTGCGCTACCGCACTTTCGTGGCCGCCCTGACCGATGTTCAGCTCGCTTCGGGGGCTGAGATACGTCAGTCGCTCATGAACACCGCGGGGATAGCCTCGGCGGGCGTAGGCAGCGGTTCGCCGATAAACAACCAGGCCTATTTTCTGGGTGACACCGAGCAGGGGTTCGCCTCGTTCATCATCCCGGGGATTGTGGTGCTAATACTGCAGCAGAGCATGCTGCTCGGCATAACACTGCTCGGAGGTACGTCGAATGAACGCCGACGCAAAAACGGAGGTGTCGACCCGATGGAGATCGCCGGCGCTCCGGCTTCGGCAACCGCGATGGGGAAAGCGCTTTGCTACACGGTCATCTATCTCCCCCTGTGTGTCTACATCCTGCATTATATTCCCGAATGGTTCAACCTGCCCCATCAAGGCTCAGCCGTGGACTATCTGTTGTTCATTTTCCCCATGATCCTGGCCTCGTCGTTCCTCGGAATCATGCTCACCCGCTTCGTCAAGGAGCGTGAAATGACATTCATGATCATTGTGTTCACCTCGGTGATGTTCCTTTTCCTTAGCGGACTGACATGGCCCCGCTACGCCATGAACGCCTTCTGGACCGGGCTGGGCGATTGCATTCCCGCCGTGTGGGGTGTTGAGGGATTCATCCGCATCAACTCCAACGGTGCCACTTTGGGTGAGGTGGCGACATCGTTCCATTGGCTGTGGGGATTGGCGGCGGTTTATTTCGTCGGGGCCACGCTGGCCATCTGGTCGCTGAACCGCAAAGCCGCCTGAACTATACACTATCAGAGTTCTAAGAGCACTCAGCGTTCTCAGAGTCAATTCTTTATTCCGACGATTTTGTTGATGCGAATGAGTAGTTCCGAAATAGCGAACGGGCGGGTGATGTAGTCATCGGCTCCGGCATTCAAAGCTGCGACAATGTTCTTGTTGCTGTCGGTTTTGGAACAAACAATCAGGGGCGTGTCCTCGGTGAATTGATTCTCGCGAACGGAGGTGATAAACCTGAGACTTCGGTCAAAGTCGTAGTTCATGTCAACAATAATCAGAGAATACTCCGTGAGGTCTATATCGGCGAGGTCGTTCATTGACTTGCACACATCGATGGCATACCCCTTTTTGCTGAAGTGATAATGTATCAGATCCGCGAGCAAAAAGTCCTCGTCAATGATGAGGAATTTCTCACCACTGAAGTCAGGTTCTTCGTCGTATGAAAATAGTTTGCTCATTGCGGTAATTTGAATTTTGCGGGATTACGCTTTTGTCGTGTTACAAAGTTCGCAGTTTTATTTTAATACGTGCTTATCCTTAACAGCATTGTATCACACTTTTCATTGTTTCGGAACGGTTATTACTAATTTAACCCATAATTCGGCAACATATCCACGTAACATAAACGCGGGTTGGCTATAAAATTAGCCAATCCGCTTATTTTTAGCCTAATTGATTTGGTGGTCTCAAAATT
>JAXJVW010000061.1:0-5001 GCA_036308365.1 Muribaculaceae bacterium | reverse complement strand
TTTGAGAAGGATTGTCATTTAGATTTTTAATCTTGATGAAGGAGTTCAGGGGCTCCTAAATGACTGAATCAAGATTATAAATATATTGACAAGACTCTCAAAGACAAGATAAAATAAATTTTAAACAGTTTCTTAACATTAAACGTTTTTGTCATTCAATATGTTGATATGTGCCTATGTGGCGTTGTTTTTTTTCCTCGAATATGTCGGAGATGGCAATCAGGATTCCTGTTTCCTCCACCTCGCCGAACTCATGGTTGATACCGGTGCCGAACAGTTTCATGGTTGGTGACAGGCTCATGTAGGCGTTGACCAGCGGGGGGATGCTGAAGCCTGACTCGCGGATGAGGTTGTTGAGGATGCGGTAGTCTTGCTTGAAGTTGTTGCCGGTGAAGATGTTCTGCAGATGGGATGGGGGAGTGGCTGTCTGCAGCGGTTCCATCGGGGTCACCAGCTTGTCCTTGTCAGGGAAGTAGGTGTTGAGGAAGTAGAGCAGGATGTCGCGTGAGCGGGTGCTGTAGCTGGGATACATGGTCATTTTGCCGAACAGATATTTTATTTCGGGGTGTTCGACGGTCAGCGCACCCAGGCCGTCCCATAGGTTGTCGAGGGCGAAGATTGCCCGCGCGCCCTGTTTCGACGACTGATATTCGGCTCTGACAAATGAGCGGCCGAGTTCAATGGTGTGGGGGAGATATTCGTTGATGAATTTGGGTGAGAAGTTGAACATGTGGGCGGTGGCAATCCGGGGCACTCCGTTGACCAGCTTAATATCCTTGCCGAGGATGAAACGGTAGCCCCCGAGAATCATTTTGTCGTCGGGGTTCCAGACTATCATCTGTTTGCAGGGAGGGTCCATGGTGTCGAATTCGTCGATGTCGCAGGCTTTTCCTGTTCCACCGCCGGCGGCCCGGAATGTCATTTCACGCAACCGGCCCAGTTCGCGCATCACGTTAGGGGCGTTGAAGGCGTCGACCACATATATTTCGTTCCCACCGCGGTTAGTGTGTCGCAGGAAGCGTTCAGGGGTCAGTTCGGCCTGAAGTTTCGCTGTTTCCACCGGTGCTATGATTGTTTCTTCCATAATCGGTTCGGTTTCGTTTTAGGATTCGCCGGCGGGCTTGAGCCGGTTCACCGTTTCCTGTATTTTTTCTGCCATGTCGGCGGGGGAGAGTTCCGACAGCCGAGCGGGGGTGATGGGGGCACCCACATGGATGTCGAACCGCTGTCCTTCGCCTCGGATCATTTCACGGGGGAGCAGCAGCATTTCGATGTTGAATTTAATGCCTGACTTCTCTCTCCAGTGTGCAAATTTATAAAAAAAAGATGAATTATGCCCACTGAAATATAAAGGAATAACGGTTCGTCCTGACTGAATTGCTTTTATAATGAACATTTTCTGCCATTTGAGGTCGCGGATTTCGCCTGAGGGTGACCGGCGGGAGCATAGTCCGGCGGGGAACATCACTATAGGGTCGGAGCTTGCGAAGCCTTCGTTGATTAGCCGGAGGGTGTCTTTTCCCTGTGCCCCGTGTTTGTTTACGGGGATGAAGAGCGACCGCATCGGTTTGATCGCGCCTAACAGGTCGTTGACCACGAAGCGCACGTCGCGGCGGTGGTGGCGCGAGAGCATGTCGATGAGCACCAGTCCGTCGAGTCCGCCCAAGGGGTGGTTGCTCACATAGAGCACGCGGGTGTCGTCGGGGGCCGGGAGGTTGTCTTCGCCGTGGATGGCGAAGGTGACGTTCATGTCGGCCAGCACGCCTCGGCAGAATTCCGAGCCGGTCAGTTTGGCGTTGTGGCGGAGCAGTTCGTTGAGGCGGTCCTGACAGATGAGCCGTTTCAACCATAGGGTGACGAACCGTGGGATGAACCGTGCCCGGGGACCCAGTTTGTCGCGGACCACCCGGTCGACATCGATTTTCAGGTTTTCTGAACTATTTTCAGCCATATCTGTTTTATGAGTAGAAACGAAATTAAAATTCAATTATATTATGAGCAAAAAAAGTATCAAAGGTACACTTACCGAGAAAAATCTCGTAGCGGCCTACATGTCAGAGTCTGCAGCTTACAGCCGTTATGTGTTTTATGCCAAACAAGCCAATAAAGAGCAATATTATCCCATAGAAGAGATTTTCAACGAAACCGCCGACAATGAGTTGCATCATGCGAAGGTGTTCTTCAAATTCCTGGAGGGTGGATCTGTGCCGTGTAAACTTGATGTTGACGCGGGTGTGATTGGTGACACTGCCTCAAATTTGGCCACCGCCATCGCTGAGGAGGAACGTGAAGGTGTTGAACAGTATATCAATGCCGCCGAGGTGGCCGATAAGGAGGGATTCTCAGAAATTGCCGAGCACTTCAGGGCTATCGCCGCTGTTGAGGCTACGCACAAGGCCCGTTTCGAGCGCTACCTGAAGCAGGTTAAGGATGGCACGGTTTGGAAACGTGACACTCCCATCAAATGGCGCTGTCTGGTTTGCGGTTATGTCTATGAGGGGGTTACGCCTCCCACGACATGTCCGGCATGTGACCACCCCTACCAGCATTATATGGCCATGGATATGGATGTTTGATGACGTGTCGGTTTAAGCCGGACCCGCAACGATATGATGGTCCGCGACTTCAATATTTGAAGTTGTGGGCCATTTCGTTTATGTGCTCGAAGATGCGGCAGTCGATGTCGGTCAGTTCTTTTCCCCGGCGGGCCATGACGCGGCGGGCCACGTCGAAGAATTTCGACATGGGCACGTCGGTGAATCCGGCTCTTGAGCCTTCGCTGAATGAAGCGAGGAAGTTTCGCTGGAATCCTGAGCCATAGACGTTTACGCCTACTCCGAGCACTGTTGCCGTGTTGAACATTGTGTTGATTCCGGCCTTGGAGTGGTCGCCCATCATCAGTCCGCAGAACTGGAGTCCGGTGCGGGCGAACCGTCGGGCCGAGTAGTTCCAGAGTTTGATTTCGGTGTAGTCGTTCTTGAGGTTCGAGGCTACGCATCCGGCTCCGATGTTGCACCATTCGCCGATAACGGCGTTGCCCAGGAATCCGTCGTGGGCTTTGTTGCTGTAGCCGATCATGACCACGTTGTTGAGTTCGCCACCTACTTTACACCATGGGCCGATTGTTGTTGCTCCGTAGATTTTGCTCCCCATGTTGATGACGGAGTGTGTGCCGAGTGCCACGGGTCCGCGCAGGCAACTTCCTTCCATCACTTCGGCGTCGCAGCCGATGTGGATCGGTCCGCCGGTGGTGTTGAGGAATGCCCCTTCGACTTTTGCTCCCGGTTCGATGAAGATCAGGCCGGGGTCGCCGATGATGATGTTGGTTTGGCTGATGGGCTGCGAGGTGCGGCCGGCAGTGATGAGTTTGAAGTCATCTTTCAACGCCCGGTCGTTGAGCAGGAATATGTCGTAGAGGAAGTTGAATGAGGTCACTTCGCCTGCGTAGTCGACTGACTGAGACATGACGGGTTCGTCGGTGGGCTTATCGATGGTGGCACGCCAAGCCAGCCGCTGACCATCCTTGAGGAGTTCCGATGCGGGTTCCAGATTGAGGATTGCCCGACGTAGGTTGTCGTCGGGGAGGATGTTGCCGTAGACGAACAAGGCGTCGTTTCCTGGGGCGTCGCAGGGGAATTTCTCGCTCAGATAGTCGTCGGACAGATAAGAGCATTCAAGGCCTGTGGCGTTTTCCCATTTTTCACGCACGGTTGTTATGCCGACTCTGAAATCGGCTGTTGGACGGGTGTAGGAGAGAGGCAGCAGATTGGTTTTGACCGTAGGATTGTCAACCAGAATTAATTTTTTCATAAAATATAGAATCCTTTATGGTGCAAAATTATTAATTTTGCAGATAATATCAAAGAAAATGAAGTATAAGCAGTTATCAATCGATGGAGTGTGGCTTATGGAGCCTGATGTTTTCGGCGATCAACGGGGCTATTTTTTCGAATCGTTCAAGCCTGAGGAGTTCCGCCGTCATGTCGGGGATGTCACCTTTGTTCAGGAGAATGAGTCGAGGTCGCGTTTCGGTGTGCTCCGGGGACTTCATTTTCAGGCCGGATGTCATTCACAGGCGAAGCTGGTCAGGGTCACCGAAGGCCGTGTTCTCGATGTGATAGTTGATTTGCGGGCGGGCTCACCGACACGCGGCCGTTACCTGGCGATAGAGCTTTCGGGTGACAATCACTGTCAATTGTTCGTGCCACGGGGTTTTGCCCATGGGTTTGTGACGTTGTCGCCCACGGCGTGTTTCCAGTATAAGGTTGACAATGTTTACGCACCTGTGAGCGAGCGCACCATCAGGTTCGATGACCCTACGATCGGCGTCCGCTGGCCATTGCCCGAGTCGCTGCTTATCATCTCGGATAAGGACCGCAAGGGGGTCAGCCTCGCTGAGGGATTGACGTTTGTTTGATGGTTCCCGCCACCGGGTTAAGATAAAGAGAAGGACCATGCGTATTTTTGATGCATGGTCCTTTATTGTAGAGTGTAAATAATTAATAATCAGTTAGTTGGTGATATTCGCTATTCTTCGGCTTTGATTATTTTCGCCCACTGTTGGATTCGGCTGTCGGTCAGGGCGGGATGGTTGGCCTGGTCGATGAGCAGACCGACGACACGTCCGTCGATGACAGCTTTGGATGAGCGGAAATTATAGTCGTCGGCGGGGAAACCGGGAAGGAACCGCGCCCTGGTTGGTATGAGCATCTGTCGCATTTCACCCACTCCGTCACAGAACGTCGAGCTCATGTTTTCGTCGCCGCATCCGAAAAGCGCTATTTCTTTTCCGGAGAGGTCGATAGCCTGGACACCGTCGAGGAAGTCGTGCATGTCGTCCTGCATGTCGCCTGCGCCCCACGTGCTGCAACCGAAGAGAATGAGGTCGTAGCCGTCGAGGTCAGAGGGTTTAGCCACGGCGACATCAAAGATGTCGGCAGAGTCGACGCCGAGTGCTTCGCCTAATTTTTTCGCCACTTCACGTGTGGTTCCGGTGGAGGA
>JAXJVW010000060.1:0-10241 GCA_036308365.1 Muribaculaceae bacterium | reverse complement strand
GTGTGCGTTGTATCTATCCCCTTTTGTGGTGCTGATTGCTGCATATGTCTGGACTTATTCGTCAATGGTATTGAATCTAATTGTCTTGGTGACAGTGTTTTATGCCATAGGTCTTGGGGCGACTTGCTATTATTATCGCCGTAAGGTAGATGAGCACAATCGCAAGGTGGCGTTTCTGTCGTATGTCTCTCTGGTGGCGATATGCATTGTGTGGCTTTTCTCTTGTGTTCAGCCATGCATTGCCAATGATATTCTCTATTTTGTGGTTTCCGGTCTGCTGTGGTGTTTGGTCACTTATGCTGTCGAAAATGTCTACCCTGTCGAGGCTTCTGCAGAGAAAGCGGCTGACGATGACCGACTGAATGTGGTCGAGGATCAGGTGTCGGCAGGTGATGTGGCAACCGATTCCTATCCGTTTGCCGAGAAGCTTGAGCACTTGATGACCGAGCGTCGTCTATACCTTGACGCTGCTATCTCTGAGGCTGAACTTGCACGATTGGTGGGCACTAATCGCAGCTATCTGTCGGAGTATTTCAATAAGGTTTGCCTCACCTCGTTTACCGACTATATCAATGCGTTTCGCGTTCAACATGCCGAACGTTTTATGGCTGAAAATCCTCAGGTTTCACTGGAGGAAGTGGCCGTCAATTCCGGCTTTAATTCGACATCGACCTTCCGTCGTGTCTTCACCAAAAAGCATGGTGTGACTCCTTCTATCTATCGTCAAAGTCTCTCTAAACGCCCCTAAAACGGACCACAACAAAGAGACCGTGGACACCTTCTCCCTGCCCGGCACCATGTTCACCGAATATCACTGCTACTACGCCGGGAAGCCGTCGCACGCCTTCTTCGAGGCCTGCTGCCCGACCATGCTGCTGAAGATTCCGGCGCGGGCCTACGACGACCTCATCAGCCGTTCCCACGAGTTCGCCAGATGGTGTCTGAGCATGGCGCAGTGCCAGCTATACACATACGAGATCAGGGAGCTCAACCTCAGCGGGAGCGTCCGCGACCGCTACATGACCCTTATGGACCACCGGCCCGACATAATACGCCAGGTGTCACTGCGCACCATCGCCGCCTACCTCGGGGTCTCGCCGCAGTATCTCAGCACCCTGCGCACCAAGTGGCTGATGAAGGGCGGAAAGGATTGACAGGCCACAGTCATGAATCCCCGCTCCACCACCCACAGGCGTCATTTCATCAATTGAATCAGCATATGGCATCAAATGATTCATAAAGAGCCTCATATACGTGTTCCCGCTATTGACGCGCATTCCGCGAATCCCTATTTTTGCACCCGTCAAAGCGACCACCACAAGAACAACAATATCTTAAAATCATAACAAGTATGAGGAACTCTACATTTACTTCAAAACTCGCCAGAAGGGCCGCGGCGACCGTATGTGTCCTTTCGGCGGCGGCCTCCCAGGGCGCCGACATCACATTCTGCTACGGCGACCCCGCAGAGGAATACCAGGTATACGGCTTCAACAAGAAGGAGTCTTACGACGTCGCCATACGGATCGCCGACGCGTCATACGCCGGGGCCAGAGTGAAAGGATTCTCCGTGCCCATGCCGGCCCCTACCGCCTCAATCGGCGCCCTGAGCGGATGGATGTCGAGCGAGCTGAAGCTTGACAACAAGGTGAACGCCCCCGACATCGCAGTAAAGGAGGCCACACTCCAGGACGGTATGTTGAGCGTGACTTTCGACGAGCCCTATGAGATTCCCGCCGAAGGGGTCTACGTGGGCTATTCGTTCAATATCCTGGAGCTCACCGATTACACAGGCTATCCGGTGGCCGTCTACAGCGTCGCCGCCCCCAGCCCCGACGGGCTCTATATGCACACGAGCCGCAGCCGGCTGAAATGGAAAGGCATGGTCGAGACCACCGGCGCGGTGAGTGCCATGAGGGTGTGGCTCGAGACACAGACCGGCGACTACGCCATGACCCCCGTGCTCCCCCCCCTCAGCCACGCCGGCCTGGAGGAGGGCCTCGTGAGAGCGACCTTCGTCAACAAAGGCGCGGTGGACGCCTCAACGATAGGATACACATATAAGATAGGCGACATGACGGTAAGCGACTCCTTCTCCCTCGCCGACCCGATCATGGGCGGAGGCTCGCGCCGGGAGCTGGAGCTGCCCCTCAAGGAGATGCCGGAGCCGGGGTCATATCCATTCTCCCTGACTGTCGGGACTATAAACGGCGAGCCTAACGGCGACAACGTGAACACAGCCACGGCAGAGATAGAGATACTCCCCTTCATCCCCGTGACGCGTCCTCTCGTCGAGGAGTTCACAGGTCTGGGATGCGCCTTCTGTCCGCGCGGCTACGTGGCCATGGAGCAGCTGCGCGAGACATACAGCGACCTCTTCGTGGGCATGGCCTATCATGCCGAGGCCTACGAGTCGGGATGCATGGTGACTATGCCGGGATCGGAATTCCCGGTAGAGGTAGGAGGTTTCCCCAACGGCACCCTCAACCGGGAAGGACTGCTCGACCCCGGATATTTCACAGAGAAATGGCCTGCCTTCCAGACAGAGTTCGCCCCGGCGTCGGTGGAGGCGACCCTGGAATGGGCCGACGAAGACCGCACAGAGCTCAGGGCCGGTGTGGTTGTGAGGTTCGCACGCCCGTATGAAGACTGCGACTACCGCCTGTCGGTGGCTTTGGTGGCCGACGGCCTCAGCAACCCGAAATGGCGTCAGAGCAACGCCTACGCGGGGGAGACAAACCCCTACTACTCAGGGCCGTGGTGGGACATCTTCACCAAGGGGGAACGCAGCGTGAGCGGACTCACATTCAACGATGTGGTGGTCTATTACAAGGATGTCAAGGGTGTGGAGGGCTCGCTTCCATCCTCTATGGATTATGGCGGGGAGGCCGCATACGAATGCCGCGTCCGCAAAGCCGACATCCTTAACATCAAGGGAGAGGAGTTCATCAACGATGGGGCGTCCATACACGCCGTGGGCATCCTTCTCGACGCCGCCACGGGGAAAGTGCTCAACTGCAACAAGTCCGCCTCCCTGGGCTTCATCACCAACTCCATCGGCGAGACCCCCATACAGCCCGGAGTGGTCAGGACTGAATACTACGACCTCTGGGGAGCGCGGGTGTCGTCGCCCCGCGACGGGATATTCGTGGCTGTCGAGACCCTTTCCGACGGGACTGTACGCCACAGCAAGGTGAGACGTTAGACCCGATTCCACCAAACATATACACTGCCAATCCGGGCCGGGGAGGACTCTTCACAGAGAGTTTCCCCGGCCTTTCAGTATACCAGTTTACCAAATCCATCCAAGACGCCTAAATTAAAAAACGAAGTGCGAAAAATATGATGTTTAAATTATCATCAATTCTTCAAACTAATAAGGTTTGATTTACATTTTGGGCATGCCCAAAATGTAAATCGGCAGCAGAAAAACGAGCAATACGAAAAAAGGAGACCGAAGTCTCCCTAAGATTAACTAATTTTGTATTGCTTATGTACAAACATTTAACCTCACTGCAAAGGTCGCAAATTTTTGCGTATAAACAATGCAATAAGTCACCAAAATTTATTGCAGAAGCACTTGGCGTGCATGTATCAACAATCTACAGAGAGTTATCTCGTAACAAGAACAAACGTGGAGGTTATGCACATAACGCCCACGAAATGGCGATGGAACGCCAAGAGCGAATAGTAAAAAATGCTACGATTAAGAGTAGTCTAAAGTTTGAGTGTTTACACCGAATTCGTACAGAAGAATGGTCTCCGGAACAGATTGCGGGTAAAATGAGGCTTGAAGGCAAGAATGTAAGTCATACGACCATTTACAAATGGATCAAAGAAGATAAACTTGCCGGAGGGAGATTGTTTGAGCATCTTCGTCATAAAGGACATAAGCGAAAGGCTAATCCCTACAAATCAGCTTCGGCTAAAAATATTCCAAATAGAATATCAATAAAGGATCGTCCCAAAGAAGTTGATGGCAAACGATTTGGCGATTGGGAGATGGATTTGATTATTGGCAAGAACGGCTATCAAGCGATACTTGTACTTGTCGAAAAGTCAACAGGATATGTCATTATTCACCGACTCAAACACGGCAAGAAGGCTAAAGAGTTAGCTAATGCCGTAGGCAGACTCCTTTTTGCGTATCGCGCTAAGGGAGTGCTAACTATCACAACTGATAACGGTTCTGAATTTTCCCAACATCAATTGATATCCAAATTACTTAAGGGTGTTGTCGTTTATTTTACCGATCCTTATTCTTCTTGGCAAAAAGGTCTGGTTGAATATACTAATAAGCTTATCCGACAGTACATCCCTAAAGGTTCTGATTTTGACGATATTAGCCCTCATGAATTATTCGCAATTCAAAAGAAATTAAACAATCGACCTCGTAAAAAATTAAATTTTAATAATCCAAAGTGTGCTTTCTTCAGTCATTTTAATTAATTTCGCACTTGCTTGTTTAATCTGCGACGCAGCCATATTGCATATCCGCTTTGCAGATTAGCTTTTTATTGATTAAATTTGCACCTGATTTGCTACAACAACAAAGAATCCATGATAAAAAGCTCTGTAATAGCCGTCAAGAATATAATAACAAGGACAATCCTCGGCGTGATTTTACTGATGGCGGGTGCCGCCACAGCCTCAGCCGCCACGACATACGCGGCATCTTTCGACGCCAAAGCCTCCAAAGAGCTGCTCGAAATGCCGTTGGCCGACCTGTTTGAGAAGGGGGATGTCTATTTCAAAAGAATCCCCATGGCCGCCGACAGCGCCATGACCTACTATTATGCGGCCACCTACCGATACCTGGTAAACGGCGAGCGGAGCGCTCCCGGCTGCCACCTTCTCGCCGCGCGCGCCCTCGACAATATGTCGGTGATATCTCTGACCGTATTCTCCGACTACGGCGAGGCGTACTCCTACCTCATACAGGCCAGGGAAATCGCGGAGGAGAACGGCATGGCCGGCATAGAGGCTTTCACGGTGGCCGACCTCTCTGTCCTTCTCGGCACCTACGCGGCCTTCCGGCTTGACGACGCGGACGCCATGGCCGAGGCCAACCGCAGCTTCCTCGAGTCGATAACCCTCGGAGGGGCGGCACACAACTGGATAGTGGCCCTTTACGGGGTTTTCAACGTCATAAGTTTCAATTTCCCGGACAACAGCGGGATTATGCTCGAAGGGATAAGGGAATACCGTAAGCTGAGGGATGTGCGGGACCCCGACGGGACAAAAGCCTATGTCGACACACTAAGTCTCGGGGTCGAGGCCTATCTGAGGGGGGATTACACTGCCGCCCGCGACTTTTTCTCCAAGGCGGAGGTGATGACAGCCGGCGCCCCCCCGTTCGACAGGGAGGGTATATTCCACAATGAGGCCAGACTGATGACGGCGAGGACAGACATGATGCTCGGCCACAGGGAGGCATTCGAGAAGGCACTTCTCGACCACTACCGCCTCACGTCCGCCACACCCGGGTCCGTGGAGAGGCTCAACGCCGCGAAAAACCTCCACCGGTTCTACACCGAAAACGGCGACAGGAGCAAAGCGGAACAGTATCTTCTTGATTTCTACCGTATCCGCGACAGCCTCTACTCCACCACCGGGATGCTTACAATGTCGGATTTCAGGTTGAAGGCGGAACTGAACGGCATCAACCGCCAGGTGGCGTCCATGAACCATGAGAAGGAACGCAACCGGACAACCGCCATACTCATTGCGGCGGCGTTGCTGCTCGTGATATGCTGTCTGGTATGGGCAATCGTCTACTACCGCAAGAAACAGAGGCTGCTGCTATCCCTCTACGAGAAGAACCGCCAGCTGCTCTCCGGGCAGAAGCGCCCTGTCGCAACGGAAGACACCGGGGCATCTGACAGCGCGGAGGCAGACGACGGGAACGGCGCGGAACGTCCCGACCCCGACCCCGTGCTTGTAAGCAAGATAAGGGAGGTCCTCCTGGAAAGCGACGAGGTCTTCGACCCCGACTTCCAGATGTCGCGCCTCTGCGACCTCGTCTCCTCCAACTATACCTACGTCTCACATGCCATAAACAAGGAGCTCGGGAAGAACTTCAAGACCCTTGTCACCGAGCGCAGAATCAGGGAGGCGTGCCGGCTCCTCGACGACGAGAAGACAGGGAACGCCCTCACGATGGAGGGCATCGGAAGGCAGTCCGGTTTCAAATCACGTGTGACATTCACCCGTGTCTTCAAGGCTGTCGTGGGCATCACGCCTTCGGAATACCGCGACGCGGCTATCAAATATTCCAGGAAAAAAAGCGCGGAGGAGAATCAATCCATCAATTGAATCAACACAACGCATCCGATGAGTCAATCTCAAATGGAATCATGGCTTTCCGCTATTGACAGGCATTCCGCAAAGTCCTATTTTTGTGCCAGTCAAACCGCCGGCCCTCAATGGAGGACGGCAATTATCAACACAAAAAAAGTATACCTATGAGTTTCTTTTCACTACTGGCCGCCCTCGCCCTGACCGGGCCGGCGGCAGCGGCACAGCCGCAGACGACATCGGCCTCAGCGCTGTTGAGCGTTGCCGAGACCACACAATCAGTATATGACAGCGAGACAGCTCCCGCAGGCCCGCGCCGCGGCCCGGCCCCGCAGACACGCCGCGACATCCCTGGCCCCTCGGAGATCCCCGAGCCGATAATCCAGATGCCGGAGGGCGACCACCAGTTCATGGTGAAAAAAGGTGGTGTCAGCCAGTGGTATCATCCGCTGGCAGGAGAGCTGCAGAACTGGGACGACGGCATGATTATGGAGACCGTGACCACTGACGACGGTATGTTCTATATGAAGCCGGTATGGTCGCTCGCCTGGAACAACTGCTGGATCAAGGGCCGCATCGAGGACGGCGAGGTGGTGATGCAGTTCCCGCAGATCGCCGACAGAAGGGTGTATGACGACGGCCTTGTAGTGGACCAGGCGTGTCTCGCCATAGGATACACCCCATCCCCTGACGACCCCAACCAAGGATATTACGAGCCCACCGAGGAGCAGGTCTACCGCTTCACAATCCTTGAGGACGGCACCCTCAAGGCGGTGGACGAGAATATGGTGCTCGGCTACTGCTACTATTTCGAGACCGACGAGGCCGGGAATCCGATAGAGCCGTACTGGAGCTGGCAGTACACCTGCTCCACATTCACCACCATGGAGCCCGACCACAACAAAGTGGCGGAGATCCCGGCAGGGGTCGAGATCGAGCAATGGAACAAAATCGACCAGTACTCCAGCTTCCCCTACCAGGTGGCCATCGACGGCGACCAGCTGTATATCGTAGGCATTATGGCCGGCACGGACCTGGCCACGTCTCCGATTGTCGGCACGATAAGCCCCGACAGGAAGACTGTGTCCTTCAAAAAGCAGTTTCTGGGCCATTATATGACATATATGTGCCAGGCCTGGTTCATGCCATGCGACAAGGAATGCCTGAACATGGAGGAGGTGGTGGTCTTCGACTTCGACGAGGAGAGGAAGACATTGAACATGACCGGGGCGTTCGGCATATCCATACGCGACGACGGGCTCGCCTGCCTCTCGAATGTCACCTCGCTCTACCTCTGTGCCCCCGACCCCGATATGGTCGTGACATCGCTCCCCACCCCGATAGTGGAGCAATACCTGCCCATGGATCCCCAGACCGGCCTTCTTCCGGAGCTTGACTTCATCCTTCCGGCGGTGCAGGACGGCAACGTGCTCCCCACCGGCAAGCTATATTACAACCTCATCATTGACGACGAGGTGTTCGAGTTCCTTCCCGACGAGTATAACATCGAGGAGCCTATGACCGAAATCCCCTACACCTTCTCATGCTGGGAGATGAACAGTCTCGGCGGCGGCAGGTTCTACATCATCGTATATCCCGAGGGCTTCGACAGCATAGGCGTAAGGATGCTCTACAAGGACGGCGACACAACAGTCTTCTCGGAGATCGGCTGGGCCCCGGGCTATGAGGGCGCCGGAGTGTCGGTAGACGAGGTGGAGGACTCTGAGGCCCCGGTGAGCGTGGAGTATTACAACGCCGCCGGAATGCGCATCCCGGCCTCCGCCGCCAAGGGCATCTGCATCAGGCGCGCCACATATGGGAATGGAGAGGTCATCACAGAGAAGATGGTCAGATAATCTATAATGCCAGTGGGATAATCAACTCTGTCACATAGACAGATGGCAGGCGGGGCTCACTCACGTGAACCCCGCCCTTTTGGATGGGATATCGTAAAACAGCATCCGGGTATGGCGTCGTGGCAGACGGCAACACGGTGTCAAGGCTCCGCACTGATGTCTCTGAACAGGCTCCAGCCGTGGGCATCACGGTATGACGCGGCCCCCGTCGCCGGCACAACCAGCACACACCGCCGGTAAAGCGTCTCCTCGTCCGGCTCGAATATGAAACTCGCGCAGTCGAAGGGGGGTGGCACAGGCGACATGCAGCGCAGCTCCCGCAGATTCAGACATCCGCTGAAGATCAGCTCCCCGAGCAGAGACTTGTTGGCCGGAAGCGTCGCTCTGCGGAGCGACACGCAGTCGGAGAAGGCATACGACTCCAGTTCCGTAACGCTCGCCGGCACCTCGGCCGAGCGCAGCGCGAGGCAG
Organism: Muribaculaceae bacterium; assembly: GCA_036308365.1. Lineage (GTDB taxonomy): Bacteria > Bacteroidota > Bacteroidia > Bacteroidales > Muribaculaceae > CAJUPY01. The sequence goes on along the minus strand of JAXJVW010000060.1, from coordinate 1,617 downwards.
CGGCTGAAGGCATTGTTGCCGATATGCCGCAGCCGGGGAGGGAGGTCGGCCCTTTCCATCCTCTCGCAGTAGGCGAAGGCATGCGCCCCGATGTCCGTCAGGCTTTTCGGCAGCCTCACCTCCCTCAGCGAGTCGCACCAGGCGAATGCGGAACGCCCTATCTTCTCCACACCCTCCGGCAGCTCCACCCGCCGCAGCGACGACAGTCCGTAGAACCCGTAATCCGGTATCTCCTTCACCCCACGGGGCACCACCGCCACCGTATCGGTCTCCGAGACGCCACACACCCTGCGTGCGAACTCCCCCGGAGTCTGGGCCAACGCCTCAAGCATGGCGAAGACCGTTATTATCGATGCAATTAGTATTTTTCTCATAAGTCAGACCACGGGAATAAAAAAAGTCTGCCCGTGCGTCGGCAAAATTAATCAATTGCCGCCACATGGGCAAACCGCCGGCCACATCAGCCGGGTAAAAGGTCGGATAGAGGGAGATTCAGAAAGGGAAGAGCCTGCGCCTCATCGGCGGCGTGAAGGTCTGCAGCGCAACCTCGGCCGTGGCCGCCAGGTCGCGGTGGGCTTCCTTCATGCGCAGCTGCCAGTCGGCTCCCCGGGCCACGTCGAGCGGCGAGAGAGCGCGCCACAGCACAAAAGCCACCATAAAGGCATGCACACACTCCTTCAGCCGTATCGCCGCCACGTGGGGCACATACTCGCGCAGCCTCAGGTGGAAATTCTCCGGGAAAGGGTCCCCGTCGCTCAGCTCGTCGCGTGCAGGGTCGCCGACGCATATTGCGCGCAGCGTCAGCAGTGCCTCCGAGAAGGCGAGGCCCAGCAGACGCAGGGTGAGGGGCAGACTGTCGTCCTGGCAGATGTCGGTGAGCTGATGCAGCTCATGCGCGGAATGCCGCTCCGACATGATGTCGGCCTCCGTGAAGGCAGCGTCGGCGATGTCGGCGAGCAGCTCGGCGCGCAGGAAAGTGATTGTCGTCATGCCTCCGCCCCGCTGTCGGTCTTGCGCTTCGGGCGCACCCGCGTGTTGGAAGACACGGAGATTGCCGCGAGCGCGCGCTCAGCGGCGCGGGCATAGTCGTCGGCATCCTCCTTGTCGGTGATCACAAACCAGTCGTAGAGGGCCTTGCTCACGATATAGTCGTGGGCCGCCGCCACAATCGACTCCCCCACCCCGTTGTTGAAGTTGGAGGGCATCACGAGCTTCAGGCGCAGCTCCGAGTCGCCGGAAGGGGAATTGTCGATGTTGGCGGAGCCCCCCTCGATATACTCGCTCAGATGCGTGCGCAGTATACCCCAGGCGGCGGTGATGCTGCGCATTATCTGGTCGGCGTTCTCGGTGTCGTCGTTGGCCTGCATGGCCGCCACGCGCTCATGGTTGGTGCCGTCGCTGCGGCTCTTGCCGGTGAGGTAAGACTTGTTCTGGATGTCGTAGATTATCTCGTTGATGAAGAAGGAGATTGAAATCGTCTGTTTCATAATTTACTGTTTTGAAGGGACACCGCCAAACTTCCGTGGATGAATTTTTAAGATTCAGCCGAAAATGCGGGATAGACGGTACATGAAGAACGGCATGTCCGCCACTCCCCGTAGTTGGGAACGGAACGCC
>JAXJVW010000059.1:0-11401 GCA_036308365.1 Muribaculaceae bacterium | reverse complement strand
CTCCCCTCAGAGTGTGTTTAAATTTAACTTTGGTTAAGATTGAGAGGGTTTTTGGAGGGATTTTTGCAAGTTGAGGAAGGAACATAGCGAGCTATGTGACTGACGAAACTTGCAAAAAGCGCCCAAAAAGACCTCAATATTAACCAAAAGTGTTAAATTCGCTCATCAAAGAATGAACACGTGTTAAATTTACACACACTCTCCGAGTCCGCCGATCCCTCACTCCCCATTCCCGCAACTCACCAACAACCCCCCGACCCGCAAAATGCCACAATTCTCCGTCATCATCCCCGTCTACAACCGCATAAATGAAGTCGACGAACTCCTCGACAGCCTCGCCATTCAATCGTGCAAGGACTTCGAGGTCATAATCGTGGAAGACGGCTCAACAAGCCCATGCAAAGAAGCCGTCGACAAATACGCCGGCCAAATCGACATCAAATATTTCTTCAAAGAAAACGAAGGCCGCTCAATAGCCCGTAACCACGGAATGGAAAACGCCTCAGGCAATTACTTCATTTTCTTCGATTCCGACTGTGTCATCCCCCCTGACTACTTCGCCAAACTATCCGAACTGCTCAAACAAAACCCCGTCGACTGCTTCGGAGGTCCCGACGCGGCCCATCAATCGTTCTCCGACACTCAGAAGGCGATAAACTATGCCATGACCTCTTTCCTCACTACCGGTGGCATTCGCGGCGGAAAAGTCAGCCTCGAGAAGTTCGTCCCCAGAACATTCAACATGGGTTTCTCACGCAAAGTCTGGCAAAAAACCGGAGGCTTCCGCGAAATGTTCTCAGAGGATATCGACATGAGCACCCGCATTAAACGCGACGGGTTCTCAATAACACTCTTCCCAACGCTCCACGTGTGGCACAAACGGCGAGTCGACTTCCGCAAATTCCTCCGCCAGGTCTACGTCTTCGGCATGAGCCGCATAACCCTGCAACTGCTCTACCCCGGCTCGCTAAAACCGGTCCACACTCTCCCCGCCCTCTTCCTAATTGGAACACTAACCCTCATTGCACTCGCAATCTTCATCTCCCCATGGTTCATCGCCCCTCTGGCGGTTTACCTCCTGGCAATCTTCTTCTCAGCGTTGGCATCCACCCGATCCCTCCCCATAGCCCTCAAAGCTGTCCCCGCAAGCATAATCCAGCTGTGTGGCTACGGCGCCGGATTCCTCAAAGCCTTCACAACTAAAATAATCCTCAGGCAGCAACGCGACGTCAACCAGGAAATCCTAATCCGAAAAGGAAAATGAAAACTCCGAAAACCGACCCTCAGCATATCGACCCTCAGCAAACCGCCACTCAGCATAACTCCACCATGCTGATCCGTGACCTCGCATCTGACGACAAACCCCGAGAAAAAGCTCTCCAAAACGGAATCTCGTCGCTCTCTGACTCTGAACTCCTCGCAATAATCTTCGCCACCGGACTCAAAGGAATATCGGTCATCGAACTTAGCAAAAACATTCTCCACGGTGTCGACAACCGAATCGACCGCCTCGCCCAGATGTCAATCCACGAAATGACATCGAAATACAAAGGCGTGGGACTCGCCAAAGCCACAACCCTCAGCGCTGCCATCGAACTGGGCCGACGTTGCCAGAGAGCACTCGAACAACGTCCCGACCTCGACCCCCAGATAACCTCAAGTCAAGCTGCCTACAACCTGATGCGCCACCACCTCGAACTCCTCGACTATGAGGAATTCTGGATTATACACCTCAACCGAGCCAACCGCGTGATTTTCAAGGACCGTATCAGCAAAGGAGGTGTAGCCGGCACAGTTGTCGACGTTAAACTCATAATGAAAAAAGCGCTCGAAAAACTATCCTCCGCACTGATTCTCATCCACAACCACCCCTCAGGAAACAAAAAACCCTCCGGACCCGACGATGCCGTAACCCAAAAAATAGCCAACGCCGCCAAACTTCTCGACATCAACGTGTTAGACCACATCATCATAACCCCCTCCGGCTACTACTCCTACAAGGATCAAGGCAAACTCTAAAAAACAAAATCACAATAAAAAATGAAAACACTGACAAAAAACATCATCCTCCTTCTCCTCACTCTGACAACAACCATCCCCGCCTCAGCATGGGACCTCAAGGACATCCTCAAAGCAAAAAATGACTCATCAAAAGCTGGCGACATAATCTCCGGAGTGGTCAACTCCGTGACAAAACAGACAATGACCATCGACGACCTCCAGGGAACATGGGCCTACTCATCACCCGCCGTAGCATTCAAAAGCGACAACCTCCTCAAAAAAGCAGGTGGTGCAGCAGCCGCCAAAACCCTCGAAAACAAGCTCCTCCCCATCTATCAGAAAACCGGAATAACCTCAATGACCGTAACCTTCAACCCCGACAGCACTTTCCTCATGACCATAAAAAAAGTCAAACTCAAAGGAAACATCACAACCGCTTCCGACGGCTCTCTGACATTCAACTTCAAAGGTCTCGACAAAATCAAAAACAGCAAAATGAACGGCTACGTCGCCCGAACCGCCTCAAACGAAGTCAGCCTAACCTTCGACGCCACAAAACTCGTCGAACTGATCGAAAAAGTAGCCCAGATCTCAAACAACTCAACCCTCAAAGCCGCCTCCGCTGTCCTCGAAAGCTACGACGGAGCGACAATGGGCTTCAAAATCAAAAAACAATAACCCTCGCTGCCCCTCTCAACAAACTATCACCCACAAGCGAAGTTATCAACGCCGAAGCTGTCTAATGAACTTCACCCCAAAAGTTAGACATAAAACTTTTGGAGTGCAGTTCAGGCAAAGGGTTATCAGCCTGATTTGGGCAGCCTGATTTGGGCGTTCTGAAAGATGCCGGGCGTAGCGTGAAAGAGGCTGTCTGACTTACAAAGTCAGGCAGCCTCTCCGTTTGAAAAACATGTGTGTGTGTTTTTCGCTTTCGTTATCCGGGAATGGCGGTGTCAGGGTCTATCGGTGATAGACGGGTGGCAATGCCAAACCTCACCCGGGCGGGTGGTTATGCTGTCAGGGCGGGCAGAATGGTTATCTGATGAAAGTTTTCTGTCCACCTATGATATAGAGTCCGGGGGCGAGGGAACGCACATCGTCGTCAGTTGCGTTGCGTTTGATGCATACGCCCTGAAGGTTGAATATGTTTCGGGGAAGGTCGTGTCCGGCAGCCTCGACGGTGATTTCCTCCACGCCGAGCGTTTCATTTTCCACCTCGATCACGGCCAACGGACCGTCATGATACAATGTGGAGGCGATGATCTGGCAACGGCCCGTCGGGGCGTCGCAGGTCTGATAGTCCGAATGGTCATCACTCTTGCTGTAGTCGATGATGGTGACCAATCCGGTTTCCGACACTGTCGCCACCCTCTCATCGGTGGATTTCCAGAAAATCTGTGGCATGGAAGCGTCGGCTGGCACGATGGTGGCGGTGCACTGGAAAGTGTCGCCGGCCTGCCCCTTGAAGAAAGAGACGTTGGTCTTCACAGTTTCAGCAGGGACCATGTCGCGGATGGTGCACATGTTCCAGGGATAGACCGCCTGATAGCGTTTGACGGCCTCGGTACCCTGAACATAGACAGTGATGTCAGCCATGGTCGATGGGAGCATGCTCGGCACTCCGCTGACAATCGGGGGCTCCTGGGCTGAAATGTAGATGTTGTGGCCCTCCAGTCCTTGGAAGCCGACCACACGGAGCGACTCACCGACATAGAGGTTCATGGCCTCATTGTTGTAGGCCGGACAGCAGCCCTGATACTCCACGACTTCAACCGATGAGGGGACAACCAGCTCGGTGAGATTTGGCATCATGCAGTAGGCTCCCGCGCTGATCCGTTCAACCCCGTCGGGGATGTTGATGGAGCGTAGTTCGTTCATTGACTGGAACGCGGAGAAACCTATGGATTTCACTGTGGCGGGGAGTTCGAGCGATTCCATTGCTGAACACTCATAGAAGGCATATGCGCTTATCGATTCCAGACCCTCGGGGAGGTTAACCGATTTGAGGTCTCTACTTAATTCGAATGCTGACTCCCCTAAGCTTTTCACACCATCAGGAAGAACCACCTTCTCGATAGAAGAACCGGTGAAAGTGTTGTCGCGGATTGCAGTGACACCTTTGGGAACCACAACCTCTTTCAGTTTTGAGCAGTTGCTGAAAGCCCCGGCACCGAGTTCATTGAGCGATTCCGGCATTACCAGTTCAGCGAGGTTGTCACACCGCAAGAAAGCCATGTTGCTTATTTCAGTGACCGTTTCAGGGATTGTCACTTTCCCGGTCACATAGTTGTCGCTGAACGCACCGGCACCGATGGCAGAGACAGTGTAGCCGTTGATGGTTGATGGAACAGCAATTTCTTCGAAGGGATAGTATCCGTTGGGCGACGGGAGAACTGCAGCCCGGTTCGAACCTTTGTCGATGGCATATGTCAGCATGCCGTCAGAGATGGTGTTGATCATCACGTTGGCTTCGCAGAATCCCGACACGGTTTGCTGCGATGACTGTGTGTTGGTTATCCACCCGTTGACAATATAGTCGAAGCCTGATTCCTGGGGAACAGTCAGTTTTCGGCCTATGTTGCCAGCAAATGAGAATGTGTTTTCGCCGATGGCGGGAGCGTTAAGAGGCAAAGCCACCACCTGTTGAAGACCGTTACACTGGCGGAACGCCCCGGTGCCTATCTCCTCCACATTTTCAGGGATGACGATAGATTCCAGCAGGCTGCAATTTGAGAAGGCAAGTGATCCGATGTAAGTAACCGATGAAGGTATGTCAATCTTACTCAGACTGCGGCAACCTGAGAAGCAGTTTCTTGGGATAGCCGTCAAGCCCATGGGGAGGGTCACTCTCATCAACTGATTGCATGACTGGAAGCATCCCTGCCCTAACATAGTGACTCTGGCGGGAATATCCACATTAGTTAAAGAGCTGCAACCGGAAAAGGCCGAGTGTCCGATCTCCGTTATGCCGTCATGGAGAGAAATCTCGCCGAGTGCCGCGCAGCGCTGGAACACACCGCTACCGATAACGGTCACACCGTCAGGGATGTTCACAGATTCAAGCGTTGAGCAATTCATGAAAGCGCGGTCATCGATGAAAGTCACCGACTGCGGAATTGTGACTTTGGTCACGTTAGTGTTGCTGAAAGCCATATAACCGATTTTAACAAGGGTGTACTCCTTGTCGCCGTCATAGACTTTTTCAGGAAGATCGATCTGGCCGGACATGACATTATTGGGCTCCCCTCTCAACACCGGGGAGACCATGCATGTTTTAGCCATTTCATCGTAAACGGTGTAAGGAACACCGTTGTAAGTGAATTTGGTTGCGAAGGCCGTCAATGCGGAAAGCATTAACACCAGGCATGTCAACTTTCTCATAATGTGTGGTTTTCTCTAAGATTAGGATATGATATCCCAAGAAATGATCAATCAGCGATTAATTAGTCAGGATTAAGGTGATCAATATGATTTCATAGTTTTTGAGCTGACAAAGTTACAGAAAATATACTGAAATTACCCCCACCCCGCGTTAATCTTTGTTAAAATATTTTCCACATTTTTTAACTATTGAAGGACAGGGAATCTGTTCCCGAAAATCACTGGAAAAGTGTTGTGTGTGTGTGTGTGGAGGGGGTGAGGGGGAGTGGTAGAAAACCGGAGCCGAATCGTCGAGGATGAGATTCGGCTCCGGGGAATTATATTCATCAGTGTGAGGTAATGACACTAATTTCAGTCAGAATTAAACACTTGCCTGTTGCATGCCACCGGAATCGGGCGACATCAACATGGGGGTGTCAGGAAGATGGCCGGTTTTATTGTTGTTGCTTCTTCTCCTTGATGAAGACCACAGCAACCGCGCCCAGGAAGAGCGATACGCCTGCGATGACCATCATCATGTATTGCGGGGCGAGCTGGTCGGGTGATCCGATCAACGAAAGGATCCATCCGCCCACCAATGCACCGACAATCTGAGGAATGCAGATAGAGCAGTTGAACAGTCCGAGGTATGCACCGATGTTACCACCTTTGAGCGAGTTGGTCAGGATGGTGAACGGCCATGCGAGCATAGCAGCCCATGCGCAACCGATCAGTGCGAATGAAACGAACAGCATGTAGGGGTCGGTGAAATATCCTGCGGTCACGAAACCGATGCCACCGAGCACCAGTGAGAGCGAATAAGAGAATTTACGTCCGGGGATGATCGGGAGCAGACAAGCCCAGAGCACAGAGCCGATGGCCTGGATGGCGAAAAGAATGCCAACCCAGTTACCGGCTTCGTTATATTCGGCCGATTCGGTGTTGAGCACCACGCTGGTGTGGTACTGAGCAGGTTCTGTGATCGTAGCCGACTCACATTCATCGAGGAAGAGTGCGCCGGTGTGGGGGTCGTGTGACACTATACCGGCCATGATCAGTTCCTCATTTTCCTTGAACTGTGACAGATAGTCCATCACCATGAACGAAGCCACGCTGTCGATGACCTCGAATCCGTTGATGAGCAGTTTGCCACCCTTGGCGGGATATTCCTTGCCGAATTCATAGAGAGCAGTTCCGTTGTTGCTCACCACCATGTGGTCAACCACGATGTCCTCGTTGTCGGCACCACCAACGGCAGCCACATTTTCAGCGGGGTAGAATTTGCCGTTGACCATCACGCCGGCCACATGGGCTTTTCCGTGTGAGATGATCAGGGTTGAGTCAGCGAGGAGGAAGTTTTTGGCGGTGTAAGTTTCCGTTCCGGCGGTAATGCCGTTGATGGTCACTGTTTCAGGGCAGTTGAAAGCGTTGCGGGCGATGGTTCCGTTGGTGTAGGTCCACATGAAGAGGAAGGCGAACCAGCAGAAGAACTGCACCAGGCCGACGGTCCAGAACGTTTTGGGGGCATTGAAAAGGAGTTTGAAGAGGTTTCCGCTCTCTTTTTTGCCACCGTTCCCGGTGGTTTCGATGCCGTTGTATTCGGCATAGAGTTTGGGTTCCCACTCCTTGACCTTAGCCATTGTGTAGATTACGCAGAGCAACAGGATTGCCGCGCCGATGTAGAACGAGTAGACTACGGTTTGCGGAATCACCCCTTCGGCCGCGGTGTTTTTGAATCCGAGCCAAGTGAGGAGGAAGGGGAACACGAAGCCCACGATGCTACCAGCATTGCAGAGGAACGACTGGATTGAGTAGGCCAGCCCTTTCTGTTTTTCGTTGACCATGTCGCCGACGAGCATCTTGAACGGCTGCATAGCCATGTTGATTGAGGTGTCGAGGAGCATGAGCGCTATCAGACCGACGATGATTGCGGATGACACCGACAGGGCGAAGCTGCCGGCGTTGGGGAGCAGGCACATTACCAGGACCGCCACCACGGCACCGGCGATCAGATAAGGGAGACGACGTCCGAAGCGGTTCCAGGTTTTGTCGCTTGACGAGCCCACCAGAGGTTGCACAATCAGCCCCATTAGCGGCGGGAGGATCCAGAAATAGCTCAGGTCGTGGGGGTCAGCGCCAAGAGTGGCGAATATGCGAGACACGTTCGCACTCTGGAGTGCGTAGGCTATTTGGACACCGAAAAACCCAAAACTAAGGTTCCATAGTTTCCAAAAGGATAGATCAGGTTTTGTTTTCATGTAAAGTTTAATGTAAGTATGTTTTATTTTTTTATATTTTACAAATAAGCTCCGCTGCTGTTGCAAGTGAGCCTGACGGCTGAGGTGGTCAAATATCCGGGGCATCGCTCAGAGACACTGAACGGTGCGGGAAGAAATTCATGGCTCTCCATGGGGCCTGTCCGCGCGACCGTCGCCCCATTGGTCAATCATCGATCAGCGAGTAGAGGAATGCGATTTCATCTTTCCACTGCGACTCGTCGGGGGTTTCCAGGATTACCGGAATTCCGTCGATTCTGTGGTCGTTCATGAGCATTTCGAAGAAATGGGCACCGAGTGTTCCTTTGCCAATCTGCTCATGACGGTCGACCCGGCTTCCGAGTCCTTTTTTGCTGTCGTTCAGATGGATTCCGCTGAGGTAATGGGCACCGATGAGTTCGTCGAACTCACGCCAGGTGGCTTCGTAGCCTTCCGGCGTAGCGAGGTCGTAACCGGCGGCGAAAGCGTGGCAAGTGTCAATGCACACCCCCACCCTGCTTTTGTCGGCCACACCGTCAATGATCCTGGCAATCTGGGCGAAGTTGAATCCGAGGTTCGAACCTTGCCCCGCGGTGCATTCAATTACGGCTTTGACCCCTTCGGTTTTGTCGAGGGTCAGGTTAATCGACTCGGCGATCAGGTCGAGGCATTCATTCTCGGGCATGAGTTTCAGATGGCTGCCGGGGTGGAAATTCAACATTGTCAGCCCGAGCTGCATGCACCGGTTCATTTCATCGAGGAAGGCATCGCGCGACTTCTGGAGTTTTTCCGGGTCGGGAGCACCGAGATTGATCAGGAAACTGTCGTGAGGGAGAATCACGGAAGGGTTGAACCCCAGTTCTTCGCACCGGGATTTAAACAGGTTCACATCAGCGGCTTTGAGCGCCGGTGCAGACCATCGTGAGGGGTTTCGTGTGAACAATGCAAAAGCTTTGGCACCGATTTCATCAGCTCTAACCGGTGTTTCCGCAACGGAACTTCCGGCCGACACGTGTGCTCCAATATACTTCATTCTACAGTGATGTCAGATTTTCACCACAAAGTTAATGTTAAATTAGTATATTTCCAACGATAATGTTAAATTTTTCTTTTGCGGTAGGGATAAATCGGCATCAATCCAAATTTCAGGACAGCACGACGGATAAATTGTTAAAAAAATCATAACTTTGCAAATAGAAACCTCTTTGAATTATGAGCCATATCAGAAACTGCATAGAACGGATACCGTCGTGGACCTTCACGGTGCTTGCGCTGTGTGCCATAGTCTATCTGACGCTTGTTCCGCGCCCCCTTCCTCCGATGGAAATAATGAAATTTCCGCATTTCGACAAGGTTGTCCATGCCCTCATGTTCGGTGGGTTGGTTGGAGCGATGTTGCTCGATTACACCCGTCAAGGAGGGGTCAGGACCATCAGGTTCACCCTGTTGAGCGTTGTGTTGAGCACTTGTTTCGGGGGAGTTATCGAGCTGCTGCAGTCATGTATGAGCATGGGGCGTAGCGGCGACTGGTATGATTTCATGGCCGATGCCGGAGGAGCGATAGTTTTCGCCGGGCTGGCCCCATTGTTCCGGACTATTTTCCGTCACACCAAAAATGAGCAATCCAATGACGAATAAAGAACTCGAAGCCGCCCGCAGGGTTGTAGAGGAGACCTGTTGCAACCTGTTTCTGACGGGGCGTGCCGGCACCGGCAAAACCACCTTTCTACGGTCGATAGTTCAGAGCACGCCGAAACGGCTGATGGTTGTGGCCCCCACCGGCATAGCTGCCATCAATGCCGGCGGAGTGACGATGCATTCGTTTTTCCAACTCCCTTTCGGGCCATATGTTCCCGGAGGAGAGCAGAGCGAGGAATATCGTCGTTACGACCGTTTCAGCCGTGAGAAGCTGCGGATAATCCGTACGCTCGACCTGCTGATTATCGATGAGATCAGTATGGTGCGGGCCGACATGCTCGACGCCCTCGACGCCACACTTCGCCGCCACCGTGATCCGCTGAAACCGTTCGGCGGTGTGCAGTTGCTGCTCATTGGTGACCTCCAGCAGTTGTCGCCGGTTGTCAAGCCGGAGGAATGGACCATGCTGAGTGGCACGTATGATACACCCTACTTTTTTTCGAGCAAGGCTCTGAGTGCCACTGATTATGTGACGATAGAACTGAAGGAAGTCTACCGGCAGCGTGACCCCGAATTCATCAAGCTGCTGAACGCCATAAGGAGCAACAGGCTCGACAGTGCGACACTGTCCAAGCTCAACAGCCGTCATATTCCGGGGTTCTCCACAAGTTTGCTTGAGGGGTACATCAGGCTCACCACCCATAATGCGTCAGCCGACAGGATCAACGCCGAGCAACTAAATCTATTACCCTCATCGGCAGCGGTTTACAATGCCCGAACCACCGGGGAATTTCCGGAGTCGTCATATCCTAACGACAGTTCGCTGAAGCTCAAAACCGGTGCCCAGGTGATGTTTCTGCGCAATGACCCCGAGCATGCCTATGTCAACGGCACCATGGGGGTTGTCACAGCGATGTCAGAGGGGATTGTGAAGGTTCGAGTTTTCGACAGCGGACGAGAGATTGAAGTGCGCCCGGCAGTTTGGGAGAACCTGAAATACACGCTCGACGAGAAAAGCGGGTCGATCAACCGAGAGGTCCAGGGGTCGTACACTCAGATACCGTTGAAATTGGCGTGGGCCATCACCGTCCACAAGAGCCAGGGATTGACCTTTGAGAAAGCGATCATAGATGTGTCGGGGTCGTTTGCCCATGGTCAGACCTATGTGGCGTTGAGCCGATGCCGGTCGCTCGAAGGGTTGTATCTGGAACATCCGGTCAGCCCATCGTCGATTATCACCGACGCCCATGTCACAACGTTCACCGACAGCCACACGACCGGGATACCCACGGATGAGCAGATGACGCTGATGTCGCGAGAGTTTTTCTACAACCAACTCAACGACCTGTTTGGCATGCGCCCCATGCGCAAAGCGTTCGATAAGTTGCGCAGGGTTGTCGACGAATATCTCTACAAGACATATCCCTCGCTATCAGAGAAATATCGTGAGGCTTCGGCCACGTTGCACGACAAGCTTGAGATTGTCAGTGAGACGTTCAGAAAACAATACATAGTGATGGCTCCCGGCTCCGAAATCCTCAACGAAAGGATAGTCAAGGGCTCAGGCTACTTCCGACCTTATCTGGAGGAGCTGCGGAACTTAGTTGAGACCACCCCGCGCCAGACCGACAACAAAGCCATCACCAAACGTCTGGAGGGAGCCCTCAATGAGATAGGTGAGCTTTTGTCGCTGAAGATAAATGTGATGAAACGAATCAGCCCGGAGTTCCGCTTCACCCCGTTAGGCTACATGCGTTTGAAATCAGAGGTTATACTGCAGCTCGACTCTCCGAAAACTGCCGGAAAGAAAGGGTCAAAAGAGGCTGCGGCCAAGAAGCCGAAGATTACCATCACTGACGATATGCTCAATCCCGAGCTTTACAAACGACTGATGGAATGGCGATTGCGCAAAGCCAACGAGTTGGGAGTGCCCGCATTCTGCATTTTCAGCAACAAGAGTTTGATTGCCATATCCAATGCCATGCCCTTGTCAACCCAGGAGCTGATGGGGATTTATGGAGTTGGCGCTCAGAAAGCCAAGCAGTTCGGGAAGGCCGTTTTAGAGGTCATCGCCGGTGAGGATTAAGAAACTGTTTAAAATTTATTTTATCTTGTCTTTGAGAGTCTTGTCAATATATTTATAATCT
>JAXJVW010000058.1:0-3400 GCA_036308365.1 Muribaculaceae bacterium | reverse complement strand
TTCATGGGCAACGAATTCGGACATCCTGAATGGATCGACTTCCCGCGCGAGGGAAACGGATGGAGCTATAAGTACGCCCGCCGCCAGTGGGATCTGGTCGACCGCGAAGATCTGCAATATCAGTTCCTCAACAACTTCGACAACGCCATGATTGAGCTCGTCGCGGGAGTGAACAACTTCCAGTCGCTCGCCATTGAAAAACTCTGGGAGAAAGATGACGACCAGGTTCTGGCCTTCCGCCGCGGAAACCTCATATTCGTGTTCAATTTCAATCCGTTCAAGTCATTCACCGACTACGGCATACTCGCTCCGGCCGGAAAATATAAACCGGTTCTGTCGTCAGACTCCGTCAACTTCGGCGGATTCGGCAACATTGATGAAAAGGTGGAGCATTTCACCATCGCCGACCCCCTCTACAAACCCACCGGGAAGGAGTGGCTCAAGCTTTATCTGCCGGCCCGTTCCGCTCAGGTGCTGAGGCTCGTCAGGCAGTCGCCGCGACGCAAAAAATCATAGTGAGTGTGTTTAGCGCCGGCAGTGCGGAAGGTGGAAGCGTGTTGACAATAGCCTTCCGGCATCCGCGGTCCGGCAACCTGTGAATGACAGTTTTCAAAACTGACACCTGATAGTGACAACCATAGCTTTCGACGCCAAAAGGGCGTTCAACAACTTTACGGGACTGGGAAACTACAGCAGGCTGGTGATCGACCTGCTCCATAACGCCCGTCCGCAGTGGAACTATCTCCTCTATACACCTAAAATCAAGAGGAACGCCCCGGTCATACCCGCTCTTGACGACCGACGCAACAAAGTCATAACCCCGGGGGGACCGCTGGCGGGCCTCTATGGATCGGTGTGGCGCACATGGGGTCTGACCCATCGGTTGAAAAACGATGGCGTTTCGCTGTTCCACGGCCTCAGCAACGAACTTCCACTGAACATACACCGTTCGGGAATACCGTCTGTTGTGACCGTGCACGATGTCATTTTCCGCCACTTCCCGCAATACTACAAACCTGTCGACCGGAAAATCTACGACTATAAATTCCGGGAGGCCTGCCGGATTGCGACTCGGGTTATAGCCATCAGCGAATGCACCAAGCGCGACATCATGGAATTTTATGACATTCCCGAAGCGAAAATCGACGTGGTTTATCAGGGGTGCGACGCCCAGTTCCACGACCCCGTGTCGGCCGACGATGTCCGACGCATGCGAGAACTCTACAATCTCCATAACCCATATATCATTGGCGTGGGAACGGTTGAACCCCGCAAGAATCAACTGCTTACGGTCAAAGCGCTCAAAGGATTGCCGTCAGACATTCATGCCGTGATTGTGGGTCGGAATGCCCGTGGCTACGGCGATGAGATAATGCGCTACGCAACCGAGAACGGTGTGGCCAACCGTGTGCACATGCTCTCCGGAATACCGTTCGCCCATTTCCCGGCCCTCTATGCAGGAGCTGTTCTGAGCAGTTATCCGTCGCGTTTCGAAGGGTTCGGAATTCCGGTAATCGAGTCGTTGTCAATGGGCACTCCGGTCATCGTTGCCAAAGGCTCATGCCTGGAAGAGGCGGCAGGCCCGGATGCCCCCGCCATCGATCCCGACGATCCCGACGCATTCATCCATCATGCGTCGCAGATAATCCATTCCGACGCCGTCAGGGACCGGCTGGTGGCCCGAGGACGTGACTATATCACCCGTTTCACTCACGACAACTGTGTGGAAGGAATACTCCAAACTTATCAAAAAGCACTCCGATGAACAATCCTAAAAAAATACTCATTGTCGGCGCCGGTGGTTTCATTGGCGGTTTCATAGCGGCAAAAGCCCTCGCACTGGGCTATGAAACATGGGTGGCCGTGCGCGAAACGACATCACGCCGTTACCTCACCGACCCCGGCCTGAATTTCATCACCCTCGACTACGACGACCAGACCCAGGTGGCCAAGGCGTTGACAGAGGCTTTGCCCGAAGGGGAGAAGTGGAACTACATCATCTATAACCTCGGGGCTACGAAGTGTGCCAACTTCCTTGACTTCAAACGGATAAACTACACGTATCTCCGCAATTTCGTGGAGACGCTCAAGCAGATCGACCTCGTGCCGGAGAAATTTCTCTACATGAGCAGTCTCAGTGCCATAGGTCCATACGACGAAGATAACTACACCCCAGCCACATCGTCGACCTTCGCGAACCCCAACACCGCCTACGGACTGTCGAAAGTGCAGTCGGAAACCTATCTCGAGAACATCAGCGGCATCCCTTATCTGATTTTCCGTCCGACTGGTGTCTACGGTCCCCACGAAAAGGACTATCTGATGATGATCCAGTCAATCGACCGCCATATCGCCTTCGGCGTAGGCTTCAAAAAACAGCTCCTGACATTTATATATGTGGAAGACCTCGTCCAGGCAATGTTCCAGGCGCTGGAATCACCGGCAGCGATACGCAAAAAATATATCATCTCCGAAGACCGTGCCTACACGCAGCAAGAATTCCGCCGCATTGTAGCCGAGGAGCTCGGACGCAAGTTCGTCCTGCCGGTGAAACTTCCGCTGTGGGCGCTCTATGCCGCCTCGTACGTGGCCGAAAAATGGGGAAAGATAACCATCAAGCCATCGACACTCAACCGCGACAAATATAAAATCATGAAACAGCGCAACTGGACCGCCGATATCTCCGACGCCCGCGCCGACTTCAACTTCAACCCCGTGTTTGATCTTCGCAAGGGGATTCATGAAACAGTCAAGGAATATCTTCGCAGAAAAGGCTGACGCCGACAACCCGGCGGCGCATCCTGCCTCAAAAATAAATAGCAGTCAAACAAATGTCAAAACGTCTGTTCTACATATTCACCGCGTTGGCCACGCTGCCCGTTTTCTCAACGCCGC
The DNA here is from genome assembly GCA_036308365.1 of Muribaculaceae bacterium. Lineage (GTDB taxonomy): Bacteria > Bacteroidota > Bacteroidia > Bacteroidales > Muribaculaceae > CAJUPY01. Next base: position 505 of record JAXJVW010000058.1, on the reverse strand, counting down.
TGATGCTCTCAATGGCTACCGAGGGCTATGAATTCAAAAAATATTTCATTCTGTTCTACCCCATCTATGTGGTCGTGGCAGCGTTTCTCGCATGGCAATCCTACCGGATGAACCGTCGCACCGTAGCCTGGGTGTTACTCATTTTGATGATTCTAACCGATGTCACCATATGGAAACTTGTGGTGATGTGACCTCCCTAAGAGGTTGATTACATGTTGTTTAGGCTGCGGGTGTGATTTTTGCATCAAAAAAAGTTCACGAAAAATTTGCACAATCAAAAAAAAGTGCCTAACTTTGCATCGCAATTGACCAAGGAACAAGGGCGTTTAGCTCAGCTGGTTCAGAGCGTCTGCCTTACAAGCAGAGGGTCGGCGGTTCGAATCCGTCAACGCCCACTAAAACCTTACAGTTCCATGGCCAATTCTTCAAGGGCGTTTAGCTCAGCTGGTTCAGAGCGTCTGCCTTACAAGCAGAGGGTCGGCGGTTCGAATCCGTCAACGCCCAC
>JAXJVW010000057.1:0-3639 GCA_036308365.1 Muribaculaceae bacterium | reverse complement strand
GTTTGAGAAAGAACAACGCGACGTGACACTCCGTTTCCGCGGTTCCGCAAACCAACGGGTCATCGATGTTCCGAAAAGTCTCGGTGATGAAATCGTCACACTTTACTGACGCACATCCGTAACCGTCCAGTTGGCGTTATTCAGCTTTGGCACATTCACTTACGCTTGTTGCTACCAATTCTGATATTTCAGCAATAATAGCCTCAGTTTGCTCCATATCATAGCCGGAATTTTCGATGAAAACAGCGATGGAATAGCGTCGTCCGTCATGCAGATGCACGTAACCCGCATCATTGACAGCCATCAGTCGGCCGTCGGGAAGGGTGAATCCGGTGCCGGTTTTATGACCTATGACAGCGCCTACCCTATTCAGAGGCTTGGCCAAACGTGACGTCCCGGTGGCGCAGGTTTCCATAATCCTCTTTATTTCACATGAAACAGAGTCATCAAATTCCTTGTCAAACCGGTCCATAAGCGCCGCCATGGCAATTGGAGTCGACGAGTTTACGTAGCTCAGAGAATGATCCATTTGCATTTGAGCCTCGCTGCTTCGCACATGGATGTCAGTTATTCCCAATCCCCTTAGATAGTTGTCGACAGCCTCAGCCCCGGACAATTCGCGTAAAACGATGTCGGAGGCGTTGTTGTCGCTCAGTTGAAGCATCTGAACAATCAGATGCCGCGCCGGCGTCATTATCGAGTCACCAATCACCGTTCCTGAAGCAAAAAGAGAGTCGGTCATGGGGCTGTAGGTGTCACGGTGCAGATCATCAGGATATACAGCAATCGGATTATCCAGTCCCAGATTGTCGTGCCTGTAATGATCGGCCAGCGTCAATGCGATGGGGAACTTATACACACTCAGCATTGGATACGCTTTGTTTCCATTCACTTCAACCGTATCCCTTCCATCGATGATCACAGCAATGCCTATGTTAGCGTCCTTGTCCTTAACAAATTCATCGAGAGAATTCTGCAAATCCATATAAGGACTCTGAGCTACACATCCGCATAGCGCCATCGCTATAACTGCGCTAAATGCTATATTTCCGAGTTTCATGACTTCTCTTTAACCAAGCCGAGACGGTAGGCTTTCAGCAAGTTGTTGAGATTAGCGACCTGTGTCTGCAGTTCACGCCCTTTATCGGTGTCACGCACCAGCAGTCGGCGGCTGTTATATTCATTCAGAACGGTGTTTGAAATGATGTCCTTACCTTCCTCAATGGCTTTTTGCGCCGATTCAAAAGGTTCGTGCTGAACAAGTTGGAAACCACGTGAGTGGAACACAAGGGTATATCCGGCAATACCAGTTTCAGGCTGATACGCTTTTGAGAAACCTCCGTCAATGACCAATAGTTTTCCGTTCGCTTTCACGGGGTTCTCCCCTTTGATAATCTTCACGGGCACATGTCCATTGATGATATGCGAATGTTTTACGGGCAAGCCGAACTCCGTCAGAATCTTGTCACATATCTCCTCACTGTCGCGCAGGGTGTAGTAACTTCCTTTTTTCTCCGCATGAGTTTCCTTGTCAGCGATCAGGTAACGCTCCAGAGTTGCCATTTTCGACTTGTCGAACGATGGTGAGTCAGGACCGCACCAGAGATACCACATGTAGTCAACCGAATAGTCATGGTCATCATCTTTGTTTGAGCGGCGGCAGGCCACCTGCACAAGTGTGTTCAGACGGTCGAGCAACGCTTTTCCGCTGAATTCCTCATCCATGATTCTGACTTTACGGAAATTTCCGTTCTCATCCATAGGGATGGAAGCGTGATAAAGGAGATTGTTGTTCCGAGCGAGATAGAATGAACCGTTATGCAACAGAAATTCCACATGTTTCCGTAGCTTTTCAGAATTCACGAACCCATTGTGAAGCAACGTGATTACCTTGCGTTCAGCATCGGTCAATTTGTAAGGGTCGGCCGGGTCGATGGTGGGGAAATCATTGTCGAGCAACGGATATGTTTTACCCTCGATGGTTATTGTGCCGTTATCGTAGTCTATGTAATTGAGAAGCAACCGGTCTGTCATGTTGTAATCAGGATTGCGGCGAATCATTTCACCTTCAAGTTTCCACTGAATGACAGAAATCGCCTTATGCATCTGGGCGATAACACGCAGTTCCTGATCGGAATACAACTTTTGCGCGAACTTTATTCGTGGTTTGAAAATGTCGAGATTTTCCTGATTGTAGGTTTCAATGGCCATTGTAGCCAACGGGAGCAGGTTGATTCCGTAGCCCTCCTCCAGAGTGTCAAGATTGCCGTAGCGTAGCGAAATGCGTATCACATTGGTGATGGAGCAATCGTTACCCGCATAAGCCCCCATCCATAACAGGTCGTGATTACCCCACTGTATGTCGACATTGTGATAGTCACACAGCGTGTCCATTATGATGTGCGCGCCGGGGCCGCGGTCGTAGATGTCGCCTACAATGTGCAGCGAGTCTATAGCCAGACGCTGAATCAGGTAGCACATGGCTTTGATAAATTCGTCGGCACGTCCGGTGGAGATGATTGTTGAAATGATTTTATTGAAATAAGCCGATTTGTTAGGGTCGGCTTCCGTTTCATGCAGAAGTTCCTGGATTATGTAGCTGAAATCCTTAGGCAGGGCTTTATTCACCTTTGAGCGGGTGTATTTCGACGACACGCTCTGACACACTTTGACGAGGTGGTTCAGAGTGATATTGTACCACTCCTCAATGTTATCCTCCTGATCCTTAACCAACCGGAGTTTTTCCTTCGGGTAATAAATCAGTGTGCAGAGGTCTTTCTTATCGGCATCGCGGAGAGTGTTGCCAAAAATTTCGTTAACCTTTCGTTTTACGGTGCCCGAGGCGTTTTTCAGCACATGCAGAAACGCCTCATACTCCCCATGGAGGTCAGTGAGGAAATGCTCGGTGCCCTTGGGGAGGTTCATTATGGCCTCCAGATTTATAATCTCCGTGCTGGCCGATGCTATTGTAGGAAAAGAGAGAGCCAACAGTGAGAGATACCTGATATCTTTTTCAAGAAGTTTAGTGTCGTTGAGATCAGAGTGTGTCATTAATTTCAATTCTATCGGGATGAATGGTGATCAGACGTTCCTTGTAGAGGTGTCCCACGGCTTTTTTGAAATCTTTTTTGCTACACTGGAACGTGTCGTTGATAATAGTTGAAGGGGATTTGTCGGTGATGGATATTGAACCTCCGTTCTGTTTGATGAAATTCAGCAGGTTTTCGGCAAGGGTTTCAGTGCGCGCCGACGCCTTATCGCCAAGCACAAGGTCAATTTTTCCATCATGACGAACGTTTTTCACAAGTGCGGTTACCTTTTCGCCGATTTTCAAATCACGATAAGTCTCATTATAATAAATCATGCCGTGAAACAGATTGTTCACAATAACCTTATAACCCAGCTCCTCGTTTCGGCATATGAGGCATTCCACCGGTTGGCCTGAGCGAAGATCAACCGGAACGTTACCCAGATATTTGTTGACCTTACAAGTGGCGGCCACACGGAGCGATGCCTGATCGAGATAGCAGTAGACAAGATAGCGTCCACCTTTACGAAGCTCGCTTTTCTGTTCACGGAACGGCACCAACAACTGTTTTGAGACACCCCAGTCAAGGAACGCTCCTACACGGTTTACAT
>JAXJVW010000056.1:0-2151 GCA_036308365.1 Muribaculaceae bacterium | reverse complement strand
ATTGTCTCGAAAATGCCTCGTTAATGTTAACGAATAAATGGTTTAAATGAGTTCATTTTGTGACAAATATTTTTTTGCCGTTCATGATGTAGATGTTTCCGGGCATGGGGTTGAGCACCTGGCGGCCTTTGAGGTCGTAGATGACGTTAGTGCCGTTGGCATCGTCGCCGATGGCTTCCACTCCGGTTTCCACTTCGGTTTCGTCGTCGGGTTCACCAACGAGGACGATGTTGTCGTTTTGTTTTGATCCGGGGAGGTAAACAGCTTCGTTGGCGGGGATGCTGCCAGCGGTCTGGCTGTTGAATGACAGACGGGTTTTGTTGGCCTGAGTAGCTGTTCCGAGACGGTGGAGGGGCTGGTTCTCGTCGTAGTCGATACCCCAGTAGTTGTTGAGGGCTTCGGTGTTTACTGCTGTGGGGAGGAGAACGCCTTTGAAGTTTGACGCTGACTGGTCGTAGGCTGTTCGGAGGCTCACTGACTGCTGGTCGGCGATTTCGTCGTCACCTACAACGAATGAGTTGTCGGGGCGTTTGTCAATGGCGCCGGGCATGATGTAGTCGTTGTGGATGATGAGCTGCACGGTGGGCTGAGTTGACTCAATCACGAAGGGAGTGCCGGCGGGAATCACTTTGTCGATTTCGTTGAACTCGATGTAAGAGATTGTTTTGTCAGTTTCAGTGTTAACGACTTTCGCCTGCAGTTCGGTCAGCGTGTGGCACTTAACCTCGGGGTCAGTGATTTCCACGTCGAAGTCGTAGAAACGAGTTGCGTGATATTTGCCTTCGAATTCGGTGTTGAGGGTGGTGAAGAAAGCCTGTGAGTTAGCTTCGTTGTCGATGGGGTTGATGATCCACACGGCGTTGTCGCCGGCGGCCGCGAGGTCGCTGCGGCTTGCGAAGCCTAATGTGTTGCCTGAGCTCACCCAAGCACCGTTGTTGACGCGGCCATTGATGAGGTGGGCGCGGCTACCCTGGTTCACGCGGGGGAAGTATTCGAGCATGAGGGCGGTGAGGTAGTGCTGTTTCATTTTGTCGGCCACACCCTGGAGGGCTTCCAGTTCGGGATATTCTTCGGCGTGTGCAACTTTGTAGCCGAACAGTTTGATCCAGTTGAACAGGAGGTTGTAGTCGGCGAAGATGTCGCGGAATGATGAAACGTAGATGACGTTTCCGTCGATGGTTTCGGCGGTGTATTTCTTAGTGAGGTCATAGCCCCATGATTTCATCACCTGAACATCTTTTTCGGTGAACACTTCGAAGTTCACACCCTGTTTGTCGAGATAGGCTGTCATGGCGTCCATGGCTGCTTCGAACACCTCTTTGCGGCGGTTCTGTTCGTCGGAGCCATCACCGAGATACCATTTTGACACGATGTCGAAATAGGGCACGTCGAAAGTGATCATGAAAGCGCCTTGCTGTCCGGGCACGGGACGGAGACGGATGCCGAGGTCGAGGTTGGCGGTTACGTTTTTGTTGAAATCCTTGGTGACGTTAATGAAATCCTCATCCTTGAAATCGTCGTTCACGTGGTATTTCTCAAGACGCGCGGCCACGAAGGTGAACACGAAACCGACGGTCGCGCGTGCAACTGATGTGTAACCGCGGGCGAAACCTTGCTGCACCATGCCGTAGACAATGCTTGAGCCTGAAGCCGCGGCGTCAGTGAGCAGTTGCTCATATTCCTCGGGGCTTACATCGTCGAGGGCGACATCGATACCCTGGCTGCTGAGGTGGGTGAGTTTGTAGGACACGTCAGCTCCTGAGCCTTCCTGAACGGCTTCGATGTAGATGATGGAGCCGGCTTCGGTCTGCACGTCGTCGATTGTCTGGTCGGGTTGTGCGGTGAAGGGGCCTCTAACTTCAATGAACTGGTCGCCTGAGTTAACACCGGCGGCATTCTGAACACGGAAATAGCCCTTGATGGCCACGTCCTGGGCAAACGCGTTGCCTCCTGCCATGACAACAAGTGCGGCCGCGATTCCTGCTTTGCAAATGTTTTTAATGAAATTCATAGTGAAAAATTGATATTGGATGAATGTTTAAGTAACTGTTGAAAATTATTTTATACTAACCGGTGAACTTATTTTAATATTTCTCCGTCGAAATTTTTGAGTCTTTTCCTCTCATCATCGGTCACTTAGCTCGCTAATCT
>JAXJVW010000055.1:0-22716 GCA_036308365.1 Muribaculaceae bacterium | reverse complement strand
TTTGAGCGAAAAACGGGACTCGAACCCGCGACCCCAACCTTGGCAAGGTTGTGCTCTACCAACTGAGCTATTTTCGCGTTCTCTGTTTTGGTTTTGCGTTGCAAAGTTACGGCTTTTATTTGGATTGGCCAAATTTTTGAGCAACTTTTTTCAACTTTTTTTCGATTGAATTTATAACGCTTTACCAGTCAGAGTGTTATTGAATGATGCCGTGAGCACGGAATACTTTCTGAATTTTCTCAAGTGCGAAGGTCACCTGTTCTTTGGTGTGGGTGGCCATCAGTGAGAAGCGGATGAGAGTGTCCTGGGGAGCCACCGCGGGTGACACCACGGGATTGACGAACACGCCTTCTTCGAGCAGGTCGCGGGTTATGGCGAAGGTTTTGAAGTTGTCGCGTACGTAGAGGGGTATGATCGGGGTTGAGGTGTTGCCGATTTCGATTCCCATGTTGCGGAATCCCTCGAGGGCGTAGTTTGTGAGTTTCCAGAGGTTTTCCTGAAGTTCCGGTTCAGTTTCCATGATTTCTATCGCTTTCAGTGCGGCCGCGGTTGAGGCGGGGGTGATTGAAGCGGTGAATATGTAGGAACGAGAGTGGTGACGGAGGTAGTTTGTGATTTCCTTGTCAGTGGCGATGAATCCGCCAAGCGATGCGAATGATTTGGAGAATGTGCCCATGATGAGGTCGACATCCTGAGCCACACCCTGCGCATGGCAAACGCCACGGCCACCTTCGCCGAACACCCCGATGCCGTGAGCCTCGTCGATCATCACCGCGGCGTTATATTGTTTTGCCAGTTCGGTGATGCGTTTAACGTTGGCCACGTCACCCTCCATTGAGAACACTGAGTCGGAAACGATTAGTTTGAGACGGTCAGGATCGCATTGGCGGAGTTTCTGTTCGAGTGACTCCATGTCGTTGTGGCGGTATTTGAGGGATTTTGAGAATGACGCTCTCATACCTTCAATAATGGAGGCGTGGTCTTGTTCGTCCCAAAGGATATAGTCCTTCGGACCTGTCAGACAGGAAACGACACCGAGATTCACGCCGAAACCGGTTGAGTAAATCATTACATCTTCCTTACCTATATAACGGGCTATCGCAGCCTCGAGCTGTTTATGAAGGTCGAGCGTTCCGTTGAGAAACGGTGAACCGGCGCATCCGGTGCCATATTTTTTTGTCGCTTCAATGGCGGCTTCTTTTATACGGGGGTCGTTAACCAGACCGGTGTAGCAGTTCGACCCGAACATCAGCACTTTCTGACCGTTGATGATTACTTCGGGATCTTGTTCGCTTGATATAGCCCTGAAGTAGGGATATATGCCGGCTGCTTTCGCCTCCTGAGGCACGGTGTATTGGGCAAGTTTTGCCTGCAGTAATTTCATTTTATGCGTAAAATTTTGTGTTAAATAATACCGCCTATCTTAAAAAAATGTGACTATTTAAAAGTGCGTGCTTAAAGATAGGTTGCAAAATTACTAAATTTTACGCAAATAAGAGCTGTGTTTTCCGTTTTTTTTGAGTGTCGGAAGGGGGAATGGGCTCTTAACAGGCGTTAAATTTTGTTTACAGGGGTATGGTCAGCACGAAGCGCGCTCCGTTGGTGTAGGAGGGGTCGAGTGTCACCGAACCGTTGAGTCGGCGGGCTATCATCTGGCAGAGATACAGGCCTATGCCGTGGCTGGAGTGGTGGTCACTGCCGTGGTTGCCGGTGAAGAGTTTTTTCTGCTGTTCGGGGGCTATTCCGCAGCCTGTGTCGGTCACGATAAACTGTATTTTCCCTTGTTTGGGGATGACGTTGTAGGTGAGGTTGATTTCGCCTGAATGGGTGAACCGGACTGAGTTTTTAAGCAGGTTGATGAGAATCTGCTCCACGCGCTGCGGATCGGTCATGATGGTCGCGGGCGTTTGTGGCGGGTCGAATTTCATGGCCACGTGCGAGTGGGTTGTCTGCCGCATGGTTTCCATCACCATGTCGCAGATTTCGTTCACGTTGACGAGTCGGCGGTTGAGGGTTATCTCCTCGCCGTCGAGGAGCGATATGTCGAGAATGTCGCGAGAGATGGCCTCGAGCAGTTCGACATTGTGGGTGATTATCTGTGCGAAATGCTGCAGATAGGGCCGGTCGGAATCGTCGGTTGAGTCGGTGATGATTTTGGTGAAATCGGAGATGGCCGTCAGGGGGGTGCGCATTTCGTGACCGAGGGTGTTGATGAGGTCGGTTTTCTGCATGTTGGCCTTGTTGAGCTCGTTGCGCGATTTGACCAGGTCGTCGTAGTGGCGGCGTGACACGGAGCGTTCATGTTCGAGCGATTCGTTGGCGTGCATCACTGACACTGACATCTGTTTGGCGCGGATATACATCAGGAATGTGATGATTGTTATGAGAATGACAATCACGAGGGCCACGATTGAAACGGTCAGGATTGTCTGGTGTGACTCAATCTGCATTTCGCGGTTACGGAGTTCGAGATCCTTGTTGGCTTCCTTGATTTTATAGAGGTCGTAGATCACCTGCAGTTCACGCAGGCGCTCTTCCGATTTGAATTTCAGCTGGTCCTGCAGGTGTTTGTTGAACTGGCGCGCGGCGAACAGCTGCAGGTCTTTGTTGTCAGTGTGTTCGGCCGCGATGTTGAGCTGATCGAGCAGGAAGGGGTAGTAGGATGTTTTTCCGCCGAGTTTCTCGATTGATTCCTTGATGATGGGTGCGGCTTGTTCGAATTGTTTATGAGCCATCAGCCAGGCTATGGTTGTGATTTTGTATTCTTTGAGGTCGGCTTCGGCATCGGGGTTGTTTTTAGCCGCGTTGAGGGCGAGATTGTAGATTGAGTCGACCTCGTTGATGGTCAGTGCCGGATAGTTTATGAGCATTCGGCGATACATTGAGTAGCGCTGGCGGTTGAATTTGCGGTAGATACGGCCCTGTCGCTCATATTGTTTCTGAAGGATTTCGGTTTGATTGAGCAGCTCGCGCGCGGCGTTCACGGCTTTTTCATGGTTCTTGACATTGGTGAAAAGCACGGCTGCGCTTGAGTAGAAGTGGTTTTTGATGGGTATGATTGTTTGTGGCGCGCTCGTGATCAGTTGCTCGAGTTCGTCGGTGTATTTGACCAGCAGATCGCCCTCGGTTGTGTTGCTGAGGTAGGCGCAGAGCGAGAAAAGGAGCAGTATTCGTTCATCGACCGAATAATGTTCTTTGTTTGAGTATTCGTGGAGAATTTCCCGGAGGCGCATCTGTCGTTCGGCTTCAGTGGCCGACATTGAGTTGGCTATGATGCGGTTGATTCGGATGAACATCAGTGTTTGGTGCTGGTCAACACTTGCGGGTAGGTTCACGGCGGTGCTGTGGAGTATCTGCAGCACTGAGTCGTTGCCGTAGTATGCGTTAGCCAGATGCCTGACTACGTCGAGTTCGGTAGCGGCATCGCGTCGGGCTTCGGCGATGTTGTAGATTTGTTCGAGCAGGGGAATCTGTTCGCGACGCGGGGAAATGTCAAAGAGATTATATAGCGCCTTTATGCTGTCGTCAGGAGTTCTGGCTTCAGCTATTTTTGCTTTAAGTTCGTTTTTGAGCGAAGATTGAGCAATAGTTATGAATGGGGTTACCGCAAAGATAAACGTCCATATTATGGTCAAACCTTTGAGTTTCATAATTTTGCGATTAATATGTTGCAAAATTAATAAATTTATGGGAAAGGAGCTAAGTTATTACAATATTTTTTCAGTTTGGTAACGATGTTTTTTTAGATTTTAACCGGCGGCCTGTCAGGAACGTAGGCTGAAAGGCCCCGTAGTGTGCTCAAATATTTCATGAAGAAGATTTTCCGGTTGATTTTTACGCTTTTTCATGTCGATATTTTTGTCCTGTATTATGCAGTTTTGAACTTTACCATGGCTGCGGTGGCCCTACCCTATCGAAATTGTTTCAGATGTCCTTGATCTCTTCCGGAAAATAAATGCGATCTTCAATGGTCGGTTGCCGGAGCCTGGATAATTTTCTCACCCGGCGCCACATCGTGTGTGACCCATATGTTACCGCCGATGACGGCGTTGTCACCGATGGTGATTCGGCCGAGGATAGTGGCGTTTGAGTATATCACTACGTTGTCGCCGATGATGGGGTGACGGGGTATTCCTTTGATTGGATTGTTGTTTTCGTCGACTTTAAAGCTTTTCGCGCCTAATGTCACACCTTGAAAGATTTTGACGTTTTTTCCTATGATGCAAGTGGCCCCGATGACGATGCCGGTTCCGTGGTCGATGGTGAACGATTCGCCGATGGTGGCGGCGGGGTGTATGTCGATTCCGGTTTCGGAGTGGGCGAGTTCAGTTATCATGCGTGGAATGACGGGCACTCCGAGTGTGTGGAGCAGATGGGCCACACGGTAGGCGCTCGTGGCGAGTATCGACGGGTAGCAATAAATCACTTCCTCGACGGAGGTCGCGGCGGGGTCGGCCTTATAGGTAGCCTCGACGTCGGTCATAAGGGTTTGTCGCAGCCGTGGCAGGTTGTCGATAAACTTGTCGGTTAGCTGAACGGCCCGTCGATGTAGAGAGCTGAGGTCAAGGGGTTCGCAGCATGGGGTGTCGAAACATTTTCCGGCCGTTATCTGGTCGATGAGGAGGTTGGCGAGTTGCTCGATGTCGAGACCGGCGTGGTAGCGCATGTTTTGCTGCGTGACACCGCTGTCGCCGAAGAATCCCGGGAATATGAGCGCCCGGCATAGCCCGACGATCTGTTTCACTTTCTGTTGCGACGGAAGCGGTTCGCCCCGACGGCGTATGTGGCACATGCCTGAGTTGACTTGTGTCCGCGAAAGTTGTTCGGCTATTCTGTCGAGTGTCTGTGTAAGCTTTTGTTCTATCATGAATCTGTTGGAGAATGTGAGAATTTATTTCGGGCGGTTCTTTAGCCCGATATATAAGTAACAACTGAGTTTGACGGTGTGTTTAAAAAAAATCCATCGGTCAGGGGATTTGACCGATGGATTTGATATTGTAAGTGTAATGCGGATGAATTATCACATCAGGGAGCCGAACAGGCCTGCGGAGCGGGTGAGTTCGAGCAGATAGTTGTAGAAGACCGCGCCGATACCGAGGATGAGGATTCCGGCAACTGAGATCCAGAGGCCCAGACGTTCAGAGCAAGCTGAGCGGAAGGTGGGAATCTGGCATGGGTTTTCGGTGTTGATGTACATTGCCTTGACCACGAGCAGGTAGTAGTAGAGAGAGACGATGGTGTTGATAAGTGCAATGAGCACCAGGATGTAGATCGCTATGGTTCCCTGCTGGAGCGCTCCGGCGAAAATGAAGAATTTGCTGAAGAATCCGGCGAAGGGGGGTATGCCTGCGAGTGAGAACATGGCGAGCATCATGCACATTGACAGTCGGGGGTTGGTTTCGCTCAGTCCGTTGTAGTCGTCCATGTTGATTTTGCCGGTCGCGTTTTCAATTGCTCCGATGACACCGAAGGCGGCGAGGTTGGAGAAGATGTAAACCAGCACGTAGTACATGAGCGATGCCACGCCTGTCGCGTTGAACGCTATCACGCCGAGCATGATGTAGCCTGCCTGAGAGATTGAAGAGAAGGCAAGGAAGCGTTTCATGTTTTTCTGGCGTATGGCGAAGAGGTTACCAACGGTGATGGTGATGATGATCAGGGCGTAGAGCATCCATTCCCAAACCTGCTCGTAGAACATTCCGAAGGCTTGCACCATCACGGCCAGGAAGGCGAATGCGGTTGCACCTTTGGAGATGACTGAGAGATAGGAAGTGACCGAAGTGGGCGCGCCTTGATAAACGTCGGCGGTCCAGAGGTGGAAGGGAACGAGTGAAAGTTTGAATCCGATACCGGCGATGACAAATGCGAGGGCCACGATCATCAGGGGTGACATTTCACCGAAGATGGCGAGGTTGATGTCGCTGAAATAGAGTGAGCCGGCCATGCCGTAGACGAATGAGAGGCCCATCATGAAGATGGCTGACGAGAATACGGCGGTGAGGAGATATTTGACAGCTGCTTCGTGGCTCTCATAGTGTTTTTTGTCGAAGGCCACCATAGCCGCCAGGGGCAATGATGCTGATTCCAGACCGATGATGAAGAGCAGGAAGTGACGGGCCGAGATCATGAGGTACATTCCGAAGAGTGTGACCAGCAGGAGTTCGTAGAATTCGCCGCGGCGCATGATCATGAATTCGCCGTTTGCCCATTTCATTGACTGGATGAGAACGATGAGCACACCGATGTTCAGTATGTTTTTGATTGCCACGATGACGGGGCCGGTCACATACATTCCGGTGAATGCCGAGAGTGATTCCTGTGATACGGGACAGAACATGTCAGCGATGGCAAGGAGGGTGAAGATTCCGAATGCTGCCACGGTGAAGGTGGCGGTTGCGTTCTGTGCCTTTTTGGGCATGAACGTGTCATAGAGGAAAACCAAGAGAAAAACCACAAGGAGCGCAATCTCTTGCTTCATTGCTAAAAACTGAGAATAATCCATTGCGTTATTGTTTTATTGGATCATGCCCAGAACCTTGAATATTTCGGGGCTGAATGTGAATTTAATAAGGGATTCGAAGAAGTTGGGGAAGCAACCGATGCCGGCGACGCAGACAATGAGTGTCGCTGTGGCCATGCGTTCCCACCATGTCGCGTCGGTGAGCTGGCGGTGGTGGTCGTCGTGGACCGGACCGAGGAGGAGTTTACCGACAACACGGAGAATGTAGACTGCAGTTATGACGATTGAGCAGCATGCGATGATGGTGAACACGAGTCGGAGTGAGCCTGCGCCACCGAGGAAGTCGGCCATACCTTGTTCGAATGAACCTACGAAGATGGTCATTTCGGCCACGAAGCCTGACAGACCGGGCAGACCCAGTGAGGCCATACCGGCGATGACGTAGCAGACGGCGAGATAGGGCATAATCTGCATGAGGCCGCCCATTTCACGGACGTCGCGTGTGTGGGTACGTCCGTAGATCATACCGATCAGCGCGAAGAACAGGGCTGTCATCAAACCGTGGGAGAGCATCTGCATGATGGCACCGGTCATCGCTGTGGTGTTGAGCATGAGGATTGCGAAGAGCACGAGTCCGCAGTGTGACACTGATGAGTAGGCGTTGATGTATTTGAGGTCGGTTTGCACGCATGCTGAGAATGCGCCGTAAACCACTGAGATACCTGTCAGGATGAGGAAAATCCATGCGAGTTCGTTAGCGGCTGAGGGCATCAGGTAGATTGCCACACGGAAGCATCCGTAGCCACCGAGTTTCATGAGCACTCCGGCGTGGAGCATTGACACGGCAGTGGGGGCTGAGGCGTGACCGTCGGGGCTCCATGTGTGGAAGGGGAACATCGCGCCTAACACGCCGAAACCAACGAATGTCATGGGGAAGAGGAACATCTGCCAGTTGTGGGCGATGTTGCCGTGTTCGGCGATTTCGACTATGTTCCATGAGTTGAGGCCGGCGTTGTAGTAAATGCCGATGAGGCCGAGCATGAGGAACGCTGACCCCCCCATGAGCATGAGGGTCAGTTTCATTGCTGAGTAGTTTTTCTTTCCGCTGCCCCAGACTCCGATGAGGAGATACATGGGGATGAGGGCCACCTCATAGAACATGAACATGGCGAAGAGGTCGATGGTGATGAAGAAACCGAACACACCTGTTGAGAGGAGTATGAGCCAGAGGAAGAAGGCTTTGGGTTTCATGATTGTCCATGAGGCGAACGAACCGGTCAGCAGGATCACTGATGAGAGGATCAGCATCGCGATGGAAATTCCGTCGACACCGACCGCAAGGTTGATGTTGAGAGGTGCGAACCACTGCCATGAGTCGGTGTAGAGCATGGCTTCGGTTGCACCTGCGGCGCGGAGTCCGAGGTAGTCGACGAGCAGATAAACCGAGAGGGCTGTGAGGGCCACTGAGCCGACAACGGCCACGGCGCGTATCTGCTTAATGTTTTGACTAAGGGCTACCCCTGCGAGCATGATCAGGGGGATAACCACAAAGTAAATTAATATATTATCGAACATAATGATCAGTTTTTTTCGTTACATCAGTTTAAATGAGGCAGAGGTAGGTTACGGCGGCGAGGGCAAGGGCACCGAGGAGGTAGATCCACACATAGGTCTGGACGTTGCCTGACTGAATGCCTTTGATTGCGCATGAGGCTTTGTTGGTCACTGTCGCGAAAGCGTCCATTGTGCCGTCGATGATGTGTCGGTCGAACCATGCGATGGGTTTGCAGATCAGGCCGAAGATTATGCGATGGGTGATGAACATGTAGAGTTCGTCCCAGTAGAAACGGTGGTGACACCAGTCCCAGAGGCGTGGCATTGATGCTGCCAGTTTGTCGGGGAGGGGATTTTCTTTCATGTACATTTTCGCTGCTACCGCGATTGAGATCACGGCTACGGCGAGTGAGATGCCGGCAACAGTCCAGTCGAGGGCGAACTCATGGTTGTGGCCGTTGAATGTAACGAAATCGCCGAAGGGGATGAAACCTGCCACGCATGACACCAGGGCGAGGATGATCAAGGGAACGGTCATCGGCCAGGGCTGGTCGTGGGGTGCGTGGTGCGGGTCGTGCACTTTGTGTTCTTTCCACCAGAAGATGAGGAAGTAGAGGCGGAACATGTAGAATGCGGTGAGTGCTGCCACGAGCGACATCCAGATGTAGACCAGTGTGCTGTATTCGCCGCATGCTGTCAGGATTTCATCTTTTGAGAAGAAGCCTGAGAAGGGGATTATACCTGCGATGGCAAGACATCCGATGAGGAATGTCCAGTGTGTGACGGGCATGTATTTGCGCAGGCCGTGCATCGCGGTGTAGTTGTTGGAGTGTACGGCATGGATGAGCGCGCCGGCGCCGAGGAAGAGGAGGGCTTTGAACAGGGCGTGGGTGAAGAGGTGGAACATTGAAGCCATGTAGCCTATGCCTCCGTGGAGTTCGGGGCGGCAAACGCCGAGCGACACCATCATGAATGCGATCTGTGAGATGGTTGAGAAGGCGAGCACGCGTTTGATGTCGACCTGAGCGCAGGCCACCATGGCGGCGTAGAAAGCTGTGATGGCGCCAACCACTGTCACGATTTCAAGTGCGGTGACTTCCTGGAGATAGAGTGGGAAGAGGCGTGCCACGAGGTAAACACCGGCCACGACCATGGTTGCGGCGTGGATGAGGGCTGACACGGGGGTCGGACCTTCCATTGCGTCGGGGAGCCAGATGTGGAGGGGAAGCATGGCTGATTTACCCATACCGCCCATGAATATGAGCACCAGGGCCCAGGTCAGCACTGAACCGCCCATGAAGATGGGGGCTGCGCTTCCGGCGAATTTCTGGGTGAGCACGTTTGCGGCTGTGTCGAGCGACACTTTGTAGGTGTCGGCGATGCCTTCAACGGGGACGGAGGTGAAGTCCATGAAGTTGAACACGCCGGTGTAGTATGACAACACAAGGATACCGATGAGGAATCCGAGGTCGGCGAAACGTGTGACGATGAATGCTTTTTTAGATGCTGACACTGCTGCGGGGCTTGTGTAGTAGAAGCCGATCAGCAAGTAGGATGAAGCGCCCACGAGCTCCCAGAAGATGTACATCTGGAAGATGTTGGTTGCGACAACCAGTCCGAGCATTGAGAATGAGAAAAGGGCGAGGAACGCGTAGTAGCGCTGGAACCCTTTTTCGTATACGCCGTGGTGGTCACGCATGTAGGCGTTTGAGTAGAGGTTGACCATGAATGAGATTGTGGTGATGACCACGAGCATCATGGCTGAGATTGGATCGAGCAGGAAACCGATGTTGATGTGGAGGTTGCCGTAGAATTCCAACCAGACGGGGTTGAAAACTATGTGCTGGAGGCGCTGGTCGCCGTCCTGGAAGCATTCGGCTCCTGAAAAGAAGTAAGTGTAAGCGGTGTAATAGGCCAGTGCGGTGGTGACACCCATGGCGACAGTGCCGAGAATACCCGCGGTTTTGGGACTCAGGAATTTACCCAGAAGACCCAGAAAAAGGTACATGCAGAGGGGTATGGCAAGAATCAGAATAGGGAAAGTGGCATCCATGATACTTAAAATTTCATTTTAGTTATTTCGCGGACGTCGATATCCTTAGCCACACGGAAGATGTTGATGATGATCGCAATCGCAAGGGCGGTTTCGGCTGCGGCGATGGCGATGGCGAAGAGTGTGAAGAACATACCCTCCATTGAGCCGGGGAAAAGGAAACGGTTGAACACCACGAAGTTGATGTCAACGGCGTTGAGCATCAGTTCAAGGGAAATAAGAATGGCAATCATGTTTTTGCGGGTTATGAAACCGTAAACGCCGCAGCAGAACATTATAAGCGCCGGGATTAGATAGCAGAGAATATTCAGGTCCATGACATTAGCGTTTGCGGGCAATAACGATGCCACCGATTATACAAGCGAGTAATAACACACTGATAGCCTCGAAGGGGAGGAGATATTCTCCACGGCCTGTTCCCATGAGTGTTTCTCCGATGGTTTTCATTGGAGCTGACTCCATGGCGGGCTTGAGCATTCCGAGGCAGCCGGAGCAGAGCGAGTAGCCTGCCACCAGAAGCATCGCCAAAGCGGCGAAGATGCCTGAGATGCGTTTTTTTGATTCTAATTTCTCACTGTTGTCACCGGGGTTGCTTGTAAGGAGGATTGAGAATACAAACAGCACCACGATGCCACCTGCGTAAACGGCTATCTGCACCGCGCCGAGGAATGGATAATCCAAGGTGAAATAGAGGGCGGCGGTGGCGAATAGCGTGAACAGCAGGTAGGTAGCCGCACGCAATATTTTGCGGGTGGTTACAGCGAGTACCGAGAAAATGATAATCGAGAGTGTGATTATCACGTACATGATGATACTTCCTACTGAATCCATAATGATTGACTGGTTTTATTTTTTGTTGACCTTGACCGTTGGTTCGCGGTCACTGTCATTGTTTATAATTCAAATGATAATAAGCGTCAGGGGTTGGCGCGAGGTTATTTCTCGGGGTCAGCTGCCGGTTTCTCGGCCTCGGGATTCTGAGCTGCCTGCGCTGCTGCCGCCGCTTTTTTTGCTGCCGCCGCTTTTTTGGCTGCTTCTATTTTGGCGAGTCGAGCCGCTTCGGCTGCTGCTTTTTCCTCGGGTGTCGGTTCGGGATCGGGCAATTCCGGGAGATAGTTGAGCTGTTTGACCAGTTTTGAGCGGGTGAACACGGCTTGTTCAAAATCGTTTGAGAATTCCAGTGCATCCTGGGGGCAAGAGGTCACGCACAGCTGACAGAATGTGCAGCTGCCGAGGTCGTAGACGTAACGGTCGAGTTTCTTTTTCTTTTTGCCGTCAGGCGTTTCGACCATTTTAGTCTCGATGGTTATCGTACCGTTGGGGCAATTGCGTTCGCATATACCGCACCCGATGCATTTGTGGCGTCCTTCTTCGTTGTATTTCAGGACGAGGATCGCGCGGAATCTGTCGGGATAGACATGAGTTCCGCGGTTTTCAGGATATTTTTCTGTGATCTTAGGGGTCACGAATTCCTTACCGGTAACTGACATACCTTTCAAGAGCGAGGATATTCCTGAGCCTAATGATGAAAAATAATCTTTTACACTACCCATAAATGAATATGCTAAATTGGTTTTAAATTCTGTTATCTGATTTGTCCGCCGAGGATGTCGAGGAGCTCGGTTGTGATTCCTTGCTGGCGGAGTTTGTTGTATTCGAGTTGTAGTTGGTCGCGCAGTTTCTTGGCGTTGTCGTTGGCGCTTTGCATTGCCATGACTCGGGCGGCTTGTTCGGCGGCCCGGTTTTCAACGAACACTTCCTGGAGTGTCGACAGGAGGAAGAGCGGGAGTATGGCTTTGAATATCTGTTCTACTCCGGGCTCGAAGATGTAGGGGCGTGAGGTTTGCGCTGTCTGTCCCTGCGCTATGAGGTTTTCCTGCACGATGGGGAGCAGCTGGACTGTGCTCGGGTGCTGCCGCGAGATGCTCTGGAAGTGCATGAACTGCAGGTCGACCAGGTCGGTTTCTTCGTTCAGAAACTGGTTGACCAGACTGTTGAGCATGGTTTTGACCGTTGCCGCATTGGCTTTGGAATCGACATCGGCCATTGGGGTCACGGTCACGGAGGGGATCTGAAGTTTGCGTGCGGCCTTGAATATTTTGCCTCCTACGGGGATGATGTTGATTTTGACATCGGGTCCGTAGGTCGCTTTGTAGTAGTCGAGGCGCTGAAGCAGCAGTTTGAACAGGTTCACGTTGAATGCTCCGCAAAGACCGTCGTCAGAGCCCCATGCCACGATTGTGATGTTGTTGACGGGGCGTGGGGTGATCAGGGGAGAGGTCATAGGAATGTCAGCTGAGAGCAGGCCCGAGATTATGGTCTGAACCTGGTTTCTGTAGGGCAGAAGCTGCTTGAGTTCCTGTTCGGCCTTGTGCATTTTAGCGGATGAGATCATCTTCATCGCACCGGTGATTTTCTCGGATGATGCGACGGAGCCAATTCGTCCTTTTAGTTCGCGGAGTGTTGCCATTATGCCTTTATTATATTAGTTACTGGAAACGAAGGGCCACGTCGTTGGCTACTTGGGTCAGTATCTGACCCACCTGGTCGTTGAGCGTTCCTTGTTTGAGTATGTCGAGGACTTCGTTCTGGTATTTGGCGCGGAGAATCTGCAGGAATGATTTTTCAAATTCGGCCACTTTGTCGAGGGGAACGTTCTGGAGCAGTCCGTTCACACCGCAGAAAATGATAGCGATTTCTTCTTCTACGGGCATGGGGTGATACTGGGGCTGGATGAGCAGACGTTCGTTTTTGCGACCGCGGTCAATGACGCGTGCGGTCACGGGGTCGATGTCGCCACCGAATTTGGTGAATGATTCGAGCTCACGGAACTGCGCCTGGTCGATTTTCAGTGTTCCGGCCACTTTTTTCATTGCCTTGATCTGTGCGTTACCACCCACACGTGACACTGAGATGCCGACGTTGATGGCCGGACGTATACCTTGGTTGAAGAGTGCTGACTCAAGGTAGATCTGACCGTCGGTGATTGAAATCACGTTGGTTGGGATGTAGGCTGACACGTCGCCGGCCTGTGTCTCGATGATGGGGAGCGCTGTGAGCGAACCGCCACCTTTGACCAGGGGTTTGAGGGCCTGGGGAAGGTCGTTCATCATCTCGGCCACTTTCTGGCTGTCGATGATTTTGGCTGCGCGTTCGAGCAGACGTGAGTGCAGATAGAAGATGTCGCCGGGATATGCCTCGCGGCCGGAGGGGCGTTTGAGGATGAGCGACACTTCGCGGTAGGCCACGGCCTGCTTTGAAAGGTCATCGTAGACGATGAGGGCGTGACGGCCCGTGTCGCGGATGAATTCGCCGATTGCCACACCGGCGAAAGGAGCCCAATAGCGCATGGCTGCGGAGTCAGAGGCATTCGCGGCCACGACAACGGTGTAGTCCATGGCTCCGTATTTGCGAAGTGTTTCAACGGTGGCGGCCACTGATGATCCTTTCTGGCCAATTGCCACGTAGATGCAGTAAACGGGGTCGCCGTTTTCGAAGTTTTTGCGTTGGTTGATGATGGTGTCGATGGCGATGGCGGTTTTACCGATCTGGCGGTCGCCGATGATCAGCTCGCGCTGTCCGCGGCCAATGGGCACCATTGAGTCAACCGCCTTGATGCCTGTTTGCAGAGGCTGGGTCACCGGCTGACGGAAAATCACACCGGGGGCCTTGCGTTCGAGCGGCAGGTTGATGAGGTCGCCTGATATTGGTCCTTTGCCGTCGATGGGCTGTCCGAGGATGTTGATCACGCGACCGAAGAGTCCGTCACCCACAGGGATAGAAGCGATTCGTCCGGTGCGTTTTACGGACATGTTTTCGGTGACTTTGTTGACGTTGTTGAGGAGCACCACGCCGACATTGCTTTCTTCAAGGTTAAGAGCAACGCCCACCACGCCGTTTTCGAATTCGACGAGTTCGTTGGCCTGGACGTTGTCGAGGCCGTAGACGTGTGCGACGCCATCGCCTACTTCAAGCACTGTTCCTGTTTCTTCAAAAGAGATTTTTGAATTAACATTTTCGAGTTGGCTTTTTAATACTTCGGATATCTCGCTGGGGTTAATCATTTTTAGGAGTTGATAAGTTTGAGACGCAATTGTTTCAGTTCATTTTTGATTGAGGCATCGAGCCGCTCATTGTTGATGGCTATTGTGAACCCGCCGATAAGCGCGGGGTTGACCGCGGCGGTGAACTCTGTCGACGAGCCCTGGGGGAGATGTCGGTCGATAATATCGCGCAGACGTTTGAGCTCTGAGTTGTCGAGGGGTTCGGCCGAGGTTACGTTGACCACGTAGATTTTGTTCTCCTTGCGGTAGATCTCGGCATAAGCCAACGCAATGTCACGGATAAGGTCGATCCGCTTGTTGTTGATGAGCAGCGTGAGGAAGTCGGCCAGCAGGGGGTCGGGCGATTGTGACGCACCGGCCGCGATGTTGATCAGGTTGACTTTCTCTTTTGCCGGCACAAAGGGGTTCGCTATGGTGTGGTTCAGGGCGGGCTGCGCGGCTATCGAATCCGAGAGCTGAGTCATCAGGGCGTAGATACGGTCGGCGCATCGTTTATCCTGAGCCACCTTGAAAAGCGCCTTTGCGTAACGGCGTGGTATGAGACCTTCGTTCATTGCGTTTCTTAGTTTTGGTTCTCTATTTCGTCAAGGAGATTGTTAACAAGTTTGGCCTGTGTCGCCTTGTCGGTCATTTCGCCACGCAACACTTTTTCGGCGATCTGGATTGCAAAATCGCTCACTTCCTGGCGGATTGACTGCTGAGCGTCCTTGCGAGCCTGCTGAATGGCGAGTTTGGCGGCGTCGAGTTCCTTCTGTCCTTCTTTTTTGGCTTCAGTCCGGGCCTGTTCGATAATCTGTGATTTGAGGGTCTCGGCATTGCGCAGAATGTCACCTTCCTGCACGTGTGCCTCGGCCATCATCCTAGCCACTTGTTGTTGTGCGTTGTCAAGGTTTTCCTTGGCGTTCTGAGCGTACTCCACACCCTTATCTATAAGATCGGCACGGGAATCCACAGTTTTGAGTATGACGGGCCATGCGAACTTCCATAGAATGAAGAACAGCACTGCGAATGATACGAACATCCAGAAAACCAAGCCGAACCCGGGGGTAAATAGTTCCATGATAAGAGTGTTTCTTTAGTTAAACGGTTAATTCAGCCGGTTCATGGCGGCGGAGGCCTGTGCTCCGCCCCATGACGACTGTGTGGGTTATTATTACACGAAGAGTGTGAGAACGCAAACGATAACGGCGAACAGAGCGACACCTTCGACGAGTGCGGCGATGACGATCATGTTGCTTCGGATGTCACCTGCGGCTTCGGGCTGACGTGCTATGGCTTCCATTGCAGAAGAACCGATTTTACCGATACCAAGACCGGCGCCGATAGCTGCGATTGCCGCACCGATGCTTGCGCCTAAACCGAGGAGAGCCTCAACTGCTACTAAAATCATTGTTAACATAACGATAGAGTTTTTTATTGATTTATATTTTTTTGGTAATTATTTTTCTGTTGTCACTGTCGCGGCGTGTGCCTCATGTTCGTGTTCATGTTCGCTCCCTTCCTGAGCCAATGAGATGAAGATGGTCGAAAGCATGGTGAACACGTAGGCCTGGATGAAACTTACCAGAACGTCGATCAGAAGCATGAATATGGAGAAGAGGATTGAAACCACGGCTGTCGCACCTCCGATCATGGCACCGCCGACGGCGGCGAAGATGAATATCAGGAGGGTCAGCACGAGAACTATCATGTGGCCTCCCATCATGTTGGCGAACAGACGGACGGTCAGCGCCGCGGGTTTGGTGAAGATGCCGAACAGCTCGATGATGGGCATGATGGGCAAGGGAAACTTGAGCCACATGGGGACATCGGGCCAGAAGATGTCTTTCCAATAATGTTTTGTTCCGAAGATGTTTGTCACCAGGAATGTCAGTATGGCCAGTGTCATAGTGACTGCCACGTTGCCTGTGAGGTTCGCGCCTCCGGGGAATATCACCACCAGTCCCAACAGGTTCATGAAGAAGATGAACAGGAACACTGTCAGCAGATAGGGGGCGAAACGGCGGGCGTTGTGCTTGAGGGTTGATTTAACCACTCCATCATAGATGAAGACCACAATCAGCTCCATGAAACCGAGGGCTCCGCGGGGTGCCTTGTAGCCATTTTTGCGATACCAGCGCACGAGGGCGAAGCAGCATGCCAGCACAACCAAAATGGTGATGAAGACTGCCAGAACGTTTTTGGTGATGGAGATGTCCCACGGTTTCGACACCTGCCCGTCGGGCATGATCTCGACGCATTTTCCGCGGTAGTCACCTTCGGTAGGCACGGTGAAGGTGACGTCGCCGTCGGTGTAGCTGTGTCCATGGGCCACTCTTGCCGAAGAGAAGCAATGTACTCCGTCAGAGGCAATGAGGATTATGGGCAATGGTATTCTCCTGTGGTGAGCGAAGGGCAGCTCCCATCCGTAGGCATCGCCGAGGTGCTCGAAAAGAATCTCCTTGGGGTCGATTTTCACCTCTGTGCCTCCTGACGCGGAGTCGTTGAGTGCGTCGCTGAACCCTAACGCGGCGCAAGCCGCGAGGATGAGCAGGATTAATATTCCGAAAATTTTCTTCATCGCTTTATCAATAAGTGCAGACTGACACCACGTTGTTGTCAACGTCGACTATGCCGCCATCGATGTGTGCCGACTGTTCCTGTGAGCCTTCGGGCTGGTAAATCACGTCGCCCTCCACCAAAGTGGAAATCAGTGATGCGTGGTTTTTCAGGACAGTGAACTGTCCCATCGCTCCCGGAAGTGTCACGGAGGTGACTTCGCCTTCGAAAACGATTGATTGAGCGGAAATTATCTTGAGTGTCATATCTTTGTTTCTCTTCTATGGAATTATGGTTGTTTCCTTGATCAGTTCTCAACCTCGGCGAGCATTTTCTTCCCTTTGGCGATAGCTTCGTCGATTGTGCCGACGTTGAGGAACGCCTGTTCGGGATAAATGTCCATCTCGCCACTCAGAATCATCTTGAAACCACGGATTGTTTCGTTGATGGGAACCATCACGCCGGGCAGGCCGGTGAACTGTTCTGCCACGTGGAACGGCTGAGAGAGGAAGCGCTGTGCACGACGTGCGCGTGACACCACGAGTTTGTCCTCGTCGCTGAGTTCGTCGACACCGAGGATGGCGATGATGTCCTGTAGCTCGTTATATTTCTGGAGGAGCTGTTTGACGGCCTGTGCGGTGTTGTAGTGTTCCTCGCCGATGATGTTGGGGTCAAGAATGAGCGATGTTGATTCCAGGGGGTCAACGGCCGGATAGATGCCAAGCGACGAAATTTTACGGCTCAACACGGTCGTTGCATCGAGGAAGTTGAATGTTGTCGCGGGAGCGGGGTCAGTCAAGTCGTCGGCGGGCACATAGATGGCCTGCACTGAGGTGATTGAACCGTTCTTTGTTGATGTGATACGTTCCTGCAGGGCACCCATCTCCGAGGCCAGCGTGGGCTGGTAACCTACGGCTGAGGGCATACGTCCCAGAAGCGCTGACACTTCTGAACCGGCCTGTGTGAAACGGAAAATGTTGTCGATGAACAGAAGGATATCCTTACCGCCGCCGTCCTGGTCGCGGAACTGCTCGGCCACGGTCAAGCCGGTAAGGGCCACACGCAGACGCGCACCCGGGGGTTCGTTCATCTGACCGAACACCAGCGCCGCCTGGGATTTGGACACTTCATCCATGTCGACGTCGTCGAGGTTCCACTGTCCTTTTTCCATTCCTTCAACGAATTTCTCGCCATATTTCATGACGCCGCTCTCAATCATTTCACGCAACAGGTCGTTACCTTCGCGGGTACGCTCACCGACGCCGGTGAAAACGGAGAAACCGTTGTGACCTTTGGCGATGTTGTTGATGAGCTCCATGATGAGCACGGTTTTACCCACACCGGCGCCACCGAACAAACCGATCTTACCACCTTTGGAATAAGGTTCGAGCAGGTCAATCACCTTGATTCCGGTGTAAAGGATCTCTGTTCCGATGGTGAGGTCCTCGAAGTCGGGAGCCGGCTGATGAATGGGACGGAGGTCTGTGCGACGGAGTTCGGGAAGGTGGTCGATGGCCTCGCCTACAACGTTGAGCAGACGTCCTTTAACCTGGTTACCGGTGGGAACGGCTATGGGACGTTCCATGTTGTCGACGCGCATTCCTCGCTGAAGACCGTCGGTACTTTCCATGGCCACGCAGCGCACGGTGTCCTCACCGATGTGCTGTTCCACCTCGAGGATGAGGGGATTTGCATCGTCACGGTCAATTTTGAGCGCTGTGTAAATGGGGGGAAGTTCGTCGCCGCTCTGGAATGTGACGTCCACAACCGGACCGATTACTTGTGCGACTTTTCCGTATTTATCATTCATAGTGGGCAAAATGATATTGTGTTTATTGATTTTCTGTGTGTGTGAGTTATCTGTTGTGTCAAACACCGCCGGGGGTCCGGGAAGACCTCCGGAAGGTTATCAGAAGTGGAGTCCGAATGTTATTACCAGCACCATCAGCACCAGGTTGACGAGGTTGATGGGGAGCAGATATTTCCATTCGAGGGTCAGGAGTTGGTCAATACGCAAACGGGGGAATGTCCATTTGAACCATATGATGATGAATGAAAGCAGAATTGCTTTTGTCACGAACCATATGGGCGACGGAATGAAATCCATCGCGCTGTTGAATCCGTCCCATCCAGGCACGTGCAGGGGCATCCATCCGCCGAAGAACAGCAGCGCTGCAACGCCTGACACGATGAAAAGGTTGAGGTATTCGGCCAGATAGAAGAATCCGAAATGGATACCGGAATACTCGGTGTGATAACCGGCAGTCAACTCACTCTCGGCCTCGGGAAGGTCGAACGGTCCGCGGTTAGTTTCGGCGGTACCGGCGATGAGGTAGATGATGAACGCTATGATGGCGGGAATATGGCCGGTGAAAATGAACCATCCGTTTTCCTGTGCCTGAACAATGCCGGGAATCGACATGGTTCCTGCGAATGCCACCATTGTCAGAACTGACAAACCGATTGAGAGCTCATAGCTGACCATCTGGGCACCAGAACGCATCGCGCCGATGAGGGTGAATTTGTTGTTACTTGACCATCCAGCGAGCAGAATACCGAGCACACCGATTGATGATACAGCGATGAGGAAGAATATGCCTATGTTGAAGTCGATGACCTGCAGACCATTACCCCAGGGGAGACATGCGAATGAAAGCATTGAAGCCATAATCACCAGATAGGGGGCCAGGGCGAAGAGGAATTTGTCGATATGGTTCAGGGTGATGAGCTCTTTGATGAGCATCTTGAACATGTCGGCGAACACCTGACACAGACCAAGGGGTCCGACGCGGTTCGGTCCGAGACGGCACTGGAAGAATGCGCAGATTTTGCGTTCGTAGTAGATGTAGAACAGTGCGAGCAGAGAGTAAACCAGCAGTAAGCCTACGCCGATAAGCACACACTCAACCGTTGTGGTCAGCCATCCTGGCATGAAACTCGCCAGAAGGTTGTGGATCCATTCGGTAACTATTGAGAAGTTAAACATTGCGGTGGATGTTATTTAATTCTTGATTTCTTTAACTGTAAGCGATAGTGGGTTTAGCGGTCGATGTCGGGGACAATGTAGTCGAGCGATCCGCCGATGGTGATGAGGTCGGCAATTTTGTCACCGCGGGTGATGTGGTCAACCACTGAAGCGAGGTTCAGGCACGGGGTGACAAGTTTCAGACGATAAGGCTGGTTGGTGCCTTTGCTCTCGATGTAGACGCCGAACACGCCGCGGCAGCCTTCCACCAGCTGGAACCAGTTTCCTTCGGGCAGTTTGATGATTTTAGGCACTTTGGCGCAGTATTCCCCTTCGGGGATATTGTCGATGAGCTGGTTGATGATGTCAACCGACTGCTGAATCTCGTCCATGCGGTTTTTGAAACGCGCCATGGAGTCGCCTTCGGTGCGGACAACCTGCTCGAACTGGAGCTCGTTGTAGATGCTGTAGGGATGTGTTTTGCGCACGTCGCACGCCCAGCCTGAAGCACGGCCGGAAGGACCGGTGATGCCGAATGAGATGGCGTCGTCATGGCTGAGCACGCCGATTCCCTCAAGTCGGTTTCGGGTGATGACGTTTCCTGTGAACAGTTTGTTGTATTCGGCAACGTTTTTCGGACAGATGGCCAGCAGCTCTTTCACATCCTTGACGAAGTCGGCGTGGATGTCCTGCATCACACCGCCGATGCACGAATAGTTGAATGTCATGCGGGCACCGCAAGTGCGTTCCATGATGTCAAGAATCTGCTCACGCACACGCAGGGTGTAGAACAACATTGTTGTGGCACCGAGGTCCATGCAATATGTTCCGATGAAAAGGCAGTGTGAGGCGATGCGTGAAAGCTCGTCCATGATCACACGGATCACCTGGGCGCGGCGGGGTGCCTCGATTCCCATTGCTTTCTCAATGCACAGACACAGACCATGATGATAGTTGTGGGCCGAGAAATAGTCCAGACGGTCCATGAAATGGAGTGTCTGGGGATATGTCAGGTTTTCACATAGTTTTTCCACTCCACGGTGGATGTAACCCATGTAAACATCGATTTTCTTGATTGTTTCGCCATCAAGGGCGGTGCGGAAACGCAACACACCGTGGGTTGCAGGGTGCTGCGGGCCTATGTTGACCACGAAGTCGTTGTCCTCGAACACACGTTCCACGGTTTTCTGGAGTTCCCCTTTTTCATTGCGCTTCCAAACATAGGTTTCGTCGCTCTGGCGCTCGTTCTCGATGGATACGGGGTTGAGTTCGGGATTCTCGTCGTAGTCTTTGCGCAAGGGATAACCCACCCAGTCGATGTTTAGGAACAGACGACGCATGTCGGGGTTGTTCACGAAAATGATTCCGTAGAAGTCATAGACCTCACGCTCGAAAATCACTGCGATTTTCCACAGGTCGGCCACGGAAGTGATGGCTGGTTTCTCACGGTCGGTGGTTGAAACCTTGATTGAGATCTGTGACTGGTCGGTGGTGTTCATCAAATAGTAGATACAGCCGAGCGAATCGGTCCAGTCCATACCTACAATTGTTACTAAATAATCGAACCCGAAGTCGTCGCGCAGTGTCTGGGCCAACTGGTGGAGTTTCTCATCGGGTATGCAAATGCGAAGAATTTCACCCTCTTCAAAGGAAGCCTCGGGGAAAATGCCGGCTATTTGTTCTTGGATATTCATGATTGGTTTACGATTGAATAGGATGGATTAATTTTCTTCCACTGGATGGGCCGCCAGATATTCTTTGCGGCTTTCCTGACGGTTCACTCCGCCAAAGAATTTTTCCACTTTAACTTTACGTGACAGCTGCATGATGCCATAAATCATGGCCTCGGGACGGGGAGGACATCCGGGAACATACACATCCACCGGCACCAGATCCTCGATTCCTTTGGCAACGTGATATGATTTGCGGAACGGACCGCCGGAGATGGCGCATGATCCGCAGGCAATCACATATTTAGGCTCAGCGAGCTGGTCATACAGACGGCGGAACACGGGGGCCATGCGGTTTACGATGGTTCCGGCCACCATCATGAAGTCGGCCTGACGGGGCGATGACCTGGCTACTTCCCAACCGAAACGGGCCATGTCGAAACGGGCAGCACCGAGCGACACGAATTCTATACCGCAGCAGCTCGTGGCGAATGTCAAGGGCCACAGCGAGTTGGAACGTCCCCAGTTGATAAGTTTGTCGAGCGAACCGACAACTATGTTTGTGCCGCTGTCGCGCAGTTCCTGCACCAGCGACTCGATGTATTCATTATCTTTAAACGCCTCGTAGGGCATGCTTTTTGTAGTAACCTTTCTCATTTCCATTCCAAAGCTCCTTTCCGCCAGGCATAAACCAAACCTAACACTAAGATTCCAAAAAAGATGGCGATGCTGAGCAAGCCGTCGCTTCCCAGCTCACGGACTCTAACGGCCCACGGGAAAAGAAACACAGTTTCCACGTCGAACATCAGGAAGAGAATTGCGAACAGATAGTAGCCCACGCTGAAGCGAGTCTGTGATGTGCCTCGGGTGGGGATACCACATTCATAGGCTTCCCCTTTTTGGGGATTGAACGAACGGGGGGATATCAATCCCGCTACAAACATTGCCAGGAACACCAAACCGGCACCGGTAAGTGCGGCTGTGAGCGCTAACAATCCGTTGTCCTGAATTCCAAAAATGTCTAATAATGTCATATTAAGAAATGTATCGGTTTACTTATTTTTGAGTTTTCAGTATTTTGTTATTTTTTTGTCATTTTTTAATACACGCGTTTTCGCCCCACAACAGGGGTAAACAGGGGTTTTCGTGTGCAAATATACAAAAAAATAACCGAATGAGTCTAAACATTGTAACGTAATTTATTAACATCTTAAAACTTTTTAGGGATTTCTACAAACCCACTGACAGCCACGCCATTCCCGCTCCCCGGCCGTGACGGCATCCGCCGGCCGAACCTCACGGAAACAGTGCGACCTCGCGGATTCAAACCGCGAGGTCGCATATTAGTCATTTTGATTCGTGGCGAGCGGGGTGAATCTCGGGCGGGGCCTCGCCTACCCCGTCGCCCGGCA
>JAXJVW010000054.1:0-14802 GCA_036308365.1 Muribaculaceae bacterium | reverse complement strand
GGGGTATTGTTAAATTGACGATAAATCTTATTTAACAGTTGAAACTGCAACACGGTTCCAAGAGGGAACTGAGAATTTGTCGCCTACGCCAGCGCCGTTAGCGTTGATGCGGCTTGCGTCGATACCGTATTTTTTCACGAGCACGTTTTTAACGGCATCAGCACGACGCTGAGAGAGACGCTGGTTGAGTGCTTTAGAACCTTCGGGAGAAGCGTAACCAACGATGTCAACTTTAGCGTTAGCATTGTCTTTGAGAGACTGAGCAGTCATGTCGATGCTGGGTTTCTGGTTTTCCTGGATGTAAGAAGAACCGATGCGGAAGAATACGTAGTGAACGTTGTTGAGGTCTCTTACGACTTCTTTCACGACGGGAGCTTTTTTGTTGCAAGCGTCGATTTCGTTCTGGAGGTTGTTAACCTTCTGCTGGAGAGCTGCGTTGTTGCCAGAGCAGTTTTCGAGGTCAGCTTTGAGGTTGTTGATCTGCTGGTTGAGGGCGTCGATTTCGTTCTGGTCGTAGAGACGTGCAGTTACGAAAGAGTGAGTGCCGTTGCTGTTTTTGAAGTGGTAAGTAACACCGGCCATGAGTTCAACGACAGCTTTGTTAGCGTCGTACTGGCAAGAAACAGCCTGCATGTTAGAAGCGGGGAAGGCAGTGATAGAGCCACCCATGTTCCAGAGGATAGCAGGTTTGATGCCGATAGTCCAGGCTTTCTTTTCACCGAGGTTGAAGTTGAAGTTCAAACCAACTTTAGTAGCCCAAGAGTTAGCGTCGTCCTGTTCGTAGTTGTCGTTACCGTGGTTGTAAGCGTGGAGCCAACCTGCACCTGCAACGAGTTCCATTTCAAAAGTACGGGGAGCACCTTTGTAGCCTGCGAAAGCGTTCATAAGGTTGATAGAACCGAATGCGCCAACATACTGGTGGTCAAAAGTGTTGCAGCTTTTGAAATCCATCCAAGAAGAAGTGTTGACTGACCATTCGCCTTCTACGCCGAGGCCGAAGGTGGGAGTGATCTGTTTTTTGAGTTCTGCTCCTACGATACCGCGTGCGTTACCGAAGAAAGCGTGATGGGTCATAGGGGTAACCATACCACCTTTAAGACCGAAAGACCAGTTGTCAGTAAACTTGCTACCTTCAACAGTTACCTGTGCTTGCGCTGACACTACACCGAGTGCCAAAGCGGCCATAAGGATAAGTTTTTTCATATTGTTTCGATTTACTTTAATAATTCTCAGACAAAGTTATTAACATTTATTGAATTTTACAAAATTTTTAACTAAAACAATGTGTTTTTTTTTATTTTTTGTATATTATTCTTGTTTTTTTTCCGATTCCACTAACAATATGGGTTGTTTCAGGTCGCAACTGCGGTGGTTAAACCTTTGAATAACACGAAATTGGTATTTGTCGCTGTATTGTGGCAGGCACTTTTCATTGTATTCATTTTCACCTATGATGAATGTTTGTGGAAGGGTTTTCAATGTTTTTTTACAATTTATAACAGAATTGTTCAAATAAAAGTTCACGGTGTAGAAACGAAGGAGTGAGTCATCGACCCAACCGTAGAGCTGGCGTTCCTCGCCAAATCCTTGTAGATAAAGCTGTTGAGCCACAATTTTATCGCTTTTTCCATTTAGCACCGCAGGTTGAAAATATGCCTCAAAAGCGATGAAAATGGCCACGGTTGTGAGCAAGGTCATGTGGAGCGTTGTGTCAGGGACGGATTTTCTGATGGTGCGGAGAGTCATAGCGGCCATCACGAACATCAGAATCACGGAGAGGATGGCGGTTATTCCTATGGGTTCGTTGATTATGCCGTTGATAATCTGCAGGGTCGACTGGCTGTTGGGCTGCGGTTTGAGAATCAGGATGGTTGCGAACGCGGCGACGGCTATCAGTGGCATGGCGCAGATGATGATGGCATAGATGTTGATTATGCGGGGTGAGCGGCGTGTGAGCCATAGTGCGAGGAGCGCTGTGGCGTAGGCTACCGATGGATAGAGCGGGAGGAGGTAGACGCTGCGTTTGCTGGCCGGGATGCAGTAGAAAATGAAAACCGTGGCGAAGATGATGATCGCATAGCGGTTCCAGGGGGTGGCTCCGGTGAAAGATTTCCACCAGCTTCCCGGTGCCCAGAACGATTTACGGAAACGGATCAGGGCGCATGCCATCAGGGGCAGGAGAGTGTAGGGGAGCATTCCCGCGATGATGGTCATGATGTTGTAGGGCCATGGGTTTTCGTGTGACCCGTAGCTCATGTTGCCGGTCATACGGCCGAAATTCTCCTCCATCATGAGGCGATAGAATTCGTCGCCGCCACGTTGCCATGCGGCGTAGTACCAAAGTGCGGGAAGAACCAGTGCGAGCAGTGCGCAGATGGCAGTCTGCCATGTGGCCCGCCATAGTTTCTCGTTGTCAGTGAGCATGAATAGCCATGCAATGGCGCAAGGGAGAATGGTTCCGACGGGACCTTTGGTGAGGACGGCGCCGCTCATCAGCAGAATGAACGGGAGGGAGATTATGCGCCTTCGGGCAGAGTAGGATTTGAAGAACATGAGCATGGCCATGACCATGAACATGGTGTTGAGCATGTCGACCCTGCATGAGGTGGCTGCGCGTTGCAGTTCAAAGCAAGTCATCATGATCAGCGCCGTGGCGAAAGCTGTCTCAGGGCGGGTGTGTTTACGGATTGTGCAGAACACTCCCATGGTCATGATTATCATTGCCAGGGCCGATGGGAGGCGCGACGTATATTCTGTCACTTCGCCACCGTTGAGCATGGATAGTGCGGCGATGCACCATGCGAGCATCGGGGGTTTGTAGGGGATGTCGACACCGTTGCTGACGGGTAGGATCCAGTCGTGTTGCTGCAGCATTGACATGGCCACCACGGCTTCGCGCGGTTCCCCTTTGGTGTTGAAGAGTGTGAACCCCAAAAAGGGGATGAACAGAATCAGGAGGATTATCAGCAGATTTCGGGCGTCGGGTCGAAGCTTGATCATACGTAAATCATTTTATGCGTCATGCCGCCATCGATTACTATGTCGGCACCGTTTATGAAGTTATTGTCGGGGAGAGCGAGGAAAAGGCAGGCAGAGGCGATGTCGGCCGGACGTCCCACCCGGCGTGACGGATGCTGGTCAATGTCGGCCTGGGAGTGAACTGCTTGCGGGTCGGTTTCAATCCACCCCGGAGAGATGGAGTTGACCGTAATGCCGTGGGGAGCGAGCGACATCATCAGGGCGTGGGTCAGGGAAGCGAGTGCGCCTTTCGAAGCCGAGTAGGCCTCGGTTGCCTGCTCGCTCATCAGATGGCGCGACGATGCGATGACAATGACACGCCCACCCCATGGGTTAGGGTTCGCGGCTCTATGGCGTTCGAGCATCGAAGCGACGATGATCAGCGGCCGGGTGTTGGTGTTGATCACTTTGTCGAAGTCGTCGCACGAGAGTTGTCCGAGCGGTTTGAAGTCAGTCACGGCGGCGTTGCTGACGAAAATGTCGATGTCGCCCCTGGAATCGAGAACCAGATTGACGGCGCGTGTCAGGGCGTCGGGGTCCGCGATGTCGGCCGGGATGAACCGCGCGCCGGTTTGTTGTGCAGTGAGCTGTCCGTTACGTCGGTCAGAATCGATGAAATCGACTATGCAGTCAGCGTTTCGGAACGCCTGGACCACGGCCCTGCCGATTCCGTTGGCGCCACCGGTCACGAGGACCCTGCGCGGGGGGAATTTGATGCATATCTCCCCTTGCCGGTGGCCGGCCACCTGAGGAGTTTTCTTTTTAGGGGCAGCTCCGCTGTTGCGGTGCTCCTCCATTTTGCGTTCAAGATAATTGTCGGCCATTGGAGAGAGTGATCAGAACTTGTAGCTTACGCCTGCGAGGCCGCAGATGCCGTTTGCGGGGAGACCGGCCAGGAGGTCCCACTTTTTGTTGAGCAGGTTTTCGCCGCGGAGGAATATGGTGAACGGCTGGCTGACGCGATAGGCGGCGCCGAGGCTGAGGTTTGACACGTTGCCCAGTTTATCCTCGGTGAGCACTTCGCCTACCATGGCTTGGGTGCGACGGCCTGAGCGGAGTTCCCAGGCGGCGGAGATAGTCAGGGGTTCGATGGGGTGGACATCGGCCGAGATGTTCACGACGGTTTTGGCACGGTCGCGCCACATGAAATATATCTTGTTGCCCGATGAGGGAGCCGCCTCTACGGAAGCCTTGAAAGAGAGGAGCGAGCGGTAGTCGTAGGACAGACGCGCTCCGGCGTGCCAGGCTTTGATGTCGTAGTGGTTCATGACATTGTAGTCAGGGAGGAGCCATTCGTCGGCGATGGCGTAGCCACCGAAAATTTCCAGAGCGCCCCCGCGGAACGGTCCGAAAATCAGTCCGGCGTTGAGGTCGAGCGGAATGTCGGAGTTCTCGTAGGTGTAGAGTGGTGCGATGAAGTGGGAGTAGTTGTAGATTGAGCTAAGGGAGTTGAGTTTGGTTCCACCTACGGCCGAGATGTAGAATCCGAAGATGTCGTCGGGACGGACGTCGAGCCGTACGTCGGGCGCCACGTGGAATTTTTTGCCGGAGTTGACGCTGATGTCGGCCGATAGGCCCACTTTGAGCGAAGTTTTCGCAGTGCGGTAGGTGTAGGATGGTTTCAGGGCCACGGCACCACGAGTTGCTCCATCGGCGATGGTGTGGCTTTCATGGCTGAAGCGAGCGAATTCCGCCTCGAGGTCGAGAGCGAAACCGCAGAATTCCGCACCGACGCTACCACCGAAAGTTGTTTCGCCGGGGGTGTACTGGAGTTTGTCAGCGGTAGAGTTAGAGAGGAATCCGCCGTAGGCGTCGATGTGGTAGTTCATCCGTTGGTCGCCCGCCGTCCATCCGGCTTTGATGTTTCCGAGGGTGGTTGAGACGGCTCCGTAGGTGTTGTATTCAGCTTTGCTTTTGCCGTAGCCGAGGTCGATGTTCACGGAGAGTTTGCCGTTGTCGGTGATCATCCGGGCGAAGTCGGCTCCGGCTCTGAGGGCGTTGTCGCTGACCTTTGTTTTGTCCTCGGGAGAGGTGACACTTGTGCGGTTGTAGGAGAAACCGTCGAACTGAGCCCAGGCGCCGAGGAAAGTGCGGTCGTTGTCGATGAAACGGTAGCCGGCTGATGCCCCGAGGTTATATGCGGGGAAGTATCCGATGGCCGCATAGCCCCGGTAGGGTGATGGGTTCACGGCGTTTCCGGTGAATGCCGGGTCGAGAGTCATGATGTAGGGAGATAGCGTGGCGTTCACACCCGCGGAGCTGAATTTGAGGTTCTGGCGGGTTATCTGCGGGGCCAAGACGTTGTGGGTCACCTGCATGCGTGTTGCGGCGCGTTGTTCAGGCACGATCTCCTTTTCTATAGTGATTTCCTTGTTGAGTCCCTGGCTGAAAGCGGGGAAAGCGACCATCATGGCGATGGCCGAAGCGAAGATTGATTTTTTCATTGTAAACGTTGGTCAATCATAGTGAAAATATCGGCTTCTTTGCCGGGGTAGTTTTCGCGGAGAGAGCGTAGATATTCGTCGGCCTCGAATTTGTTTCCTTCGGCGCGGTAGATGTCGCTGAGGAGAATGAAGGCTCGTGCCATCCAGTAGTTGTGGGGCGGGTTTGCTTCGATGAGGTTCTCGACTGTGGCGCGTGCCTTTGACAGGTCGCCGGCCTCGAACTGGCGTGAGGCGAGCGCGAAGGCGGCTTTAGTTCCGTAGACCGACTGGAGGTCGAGCGACAGTTCGCGCCAGATTTGTTCGGCACCGTCGGTGTCGCCGGTGTTGTTCAGGGCGACGGCGCGGGCGTAGTTCACTTCGTCGCGTTCGGTGGCTCCGACAGTTGTTGAGGCGAGCATCCGTTCGGTTGCGTCGAGCACCGTCTGGTTCTCATCCATGAGGCTTGCCGTGCGGATAATACCCAGTCGGGCTGCGTTGAGGTTGCCCGAAGAAGATGCCACGGATTCAAGTTTGCGGTAGGTTTCGAGGGCGTCACGGTCCATTTCGAGATTCAGTTCGGCCTTTGCTTTCAGCAACAGAGCTTCCTCGATGACTGAAGAGTGGGGGTATTTGTCCACGATTGTGAGGGTGTAGGCAATTGTTCGACGGCTGTCGGTTTCGGCCGATGCTTTCGCCATCATGAGCGAAGCTTGCGGCACGAACTGACCGTCGGGGTAGTCGCGGAGGTAAGATTCCACTTTGCGTGTGGCTCCGTCGGCGTTGAACGCTTTTTCGGCGTTTCTGAACGAGAGTTCCTCGATTTCAGAGGGGTCGATTTCAGGGGCGTCGGGGACGCTTTTCATGAAGCTGATGAATTCGGCGCTACGGTCGTCCTCGACATAGAGTTTCTTGAGGTCGTCGGCGGCTACGCGGGCTTCATCGCTGGAGGGGTAGCGTGAGATTA
This sequence comes from Muribaculaceae bacterium, assembly GCA_036308365.1. GTDB lineage: Bacteria > Bacteroidota > Bacteroidia > Bacteroidales > Muribaculaceae > CAJUPY01. The sequence goes on along the minus strand of JAXJVW010000054.1, from coordinate 8,397 downwards.
CGTTGCGGTAGGTTTCCATTGCCGTCAGTCGGTTTCCGTCGCTGAGGTGGGTTATGGCGAGCAGCAGCATGCCCTGTCGTCCTTGGGCCGTGTTCGGGAATTTTTCCACGAGATTGTTGTAGGTTTCGATGACCTTTTTGTTGTCGCCCGATTCCGAGTAGGCGTCGGCGGTTTCAAGGAGAGCCGATGGGAAGAGACCTGAAGTCGGGAATTTCTGCATCATCTGCGCGAGGCCTTCGATTTTGCCTTTGTGGTCGCGTCGCAAACCTTTCATGATCGCTTTCTGATAGAGGGCGTAGTCGCCGGCTGATGGGTTGGTTTCGTAGGCTTTGTCGTAGAGCGATGCGGCTTGTGAGAAGTTAGAGTTGTAGTATTCGCAGTCGGCCATGCGGTTGAAGGCGTCGGCATTGACGGCCGGGGAAGCGTTGTCGCGCATGGAGTTGAACTTTTTGAATGCGTCGAGAGCCTGTGCGAATTTCTTTTCGCCGAACAGAGAGTAGCCTAAGTCGTAGTAGGCCAGAGCCCGGTTGGGTGCGTTTGATGCGCTGTTTTTCAGATAGTCGGAGTAGCACTGTGATGCCTGGCTGAATTTTCCTTCTTTGAAAAGGGTTTCACCCATCCAGAGGTCGCATTCGGCGGCGATGGCGGCGTTACGTCCGGTCATGGCCTTGGCCTGACGGAGGCAGTTCATAGCTTTGGCTGTTTCGCCGGTGTTGAGGTAGCGGGTTCCGAGTGTGTAGAGCACCTGCTGTCGGGCGTCGAGGGTTGCTTCCGTCGGGTGTTTGATGGCGTTGATTGAGTTTAGTGCGGCTTCGTAGTTGTTGTCGGTGATGTAGCCGGTGATGATGTAGCTCTGTACTTCGGGGGCGAAGCGTGATTTCGGGAAGCGTTTGAGGAACGATTCGAAAGTGGCCACGGAGCTACCGAAGGGGATGCGTCCGCCCTGCATTTTTGCAACGGCGTAGTTGTAGAGAGCCACTTCCTGAATTTCAGGTTCGTAGGCCATGCGGAAAGCGCGGTCAAGTGCGAGAAGCGCCGAGCTGTAGTTCCCTTGGTGCATGTGGCACTGACCGATGTAGAGCGAAGCGCTCTGGGCCATAGCGTTGTCGAGCTCGGCCACGGGGGTGAAGTCGGCGAGTGCGTCGGCATAGTCGCCTGACTCGTATTCGCTAATACCCAACACGTAGAGTGCGGAGGGGAGCGGGTTTTCGGTCAGCGAGCGGTATTGCCGGAGGAACTTCACGGCTTTTTCCGTGTCGCCGGTTTCGAAAGCGCTTTCACCGGCCACCCTTGCCGCCTCGGCCATGAACGGCTGCTCAATGCCTTGACGTGAGAGCAGCTTCTGGGCCATGGTCAGGGCTTTGGAGTAGTCTCCTTTATTATAATAGAGTTGAGAGAGGTAGTATTCGGTCATGTTCACCGGAGCCTGGTCGGAGCGGTTGACGGCGTTGAAACCGCGGAGAGCTTCGGCGTAGTTCTCTTTGGAGTAGGCTATGTAGGCGAGATAGAAACGTGCGTTGTTGGCGTAGTTGCGGGTGGAGAGCAGACGAGTGAACAGGGGTGCGGCGGCATCGGGTTTGTCGGTGCGTAGCAGGCAGTAGGCTTTGCGGTAGTCGAATTGCTCGGCGTCCTCGTCGTTGAGAGAGGAGGATGTTGTTGAGGAGTACATGTCGAGAGCCTTGAACCACTGATGACGGTCGAACAAAATGTTTCCGGCGGCCAGAATTGCCTGTGGAGTCAGCACCGACGAGGGGTTGTCGGCGATGAATGTTTCGAGGGAAGACAGTGCTTCGGCGTCGCCCTGGCGATAGGCGGCCATGGCTTTGAGGAATTGGGTTTCCACCGCCGGTTCGGCCTGACGCAGTTGCTGAATGCAACCGACGTAGTTACCGTCGGCATACATTGCCTTGGCGCGGAACAGGTAGCCGTCGGCGTCAGCGTCGTTGATTTGAGCTGAGGCAGAGCCCAGGGCGAGAGCCATGCCGGCAGCCAGGAATATTTTTCGTTTCATTGTTCAGAGATTGTCAGTAGTTGATAAGATGGATCTGTTTGGGCCGCATACGGGCGGTGTTCGGATCGTAGCGCAAAGGTAATACTTTTCAGTAGTTTTGTGAAATAAGCCGCTGATTATTTTTTATGCGTGATTTCCGGTGGGTGATTATTTTAGTTTGCCTAATTGAATCACTTCGAGGTCGCGCATGTCGCCGTTGTCTATGATCAGTTTGACGAATGTCCGCTCCTTTTGCCAGCCTTGCGTTCCGGCGGCTCCGGGGTTGATGTGCAGGAGGTTGAGGGAGTGGTCGAACATGACTTTGAGGATGTGGCTGTGACCGGTGACCATCAGGTTGATTCCGTGTCGGCGGAGAGTGGCGGCCACTCCCGGTTCGTAGCGTCCGGGGTATCCGCCGATGTGGGTCATCCACACCTTAACGCCTTCGACTTCGAAGCTGTCGACGGCGGGAAACAGTCGGGCCACCTCGCCATGGTCGATGTTACCTTTGACCACGTGGAGCACCGGCGTGAGCGACCTGAGGTGTCGGATTACCTCGATGTCGCCCACGTCGCCGGCGTGCCAAATCTGGTCGCAGTCGGCCAGATGTGTGGCGAAGCGGTTGTCCCAGCAGTTGTGGGTGTCGGAAATGATTCCTATTTTCTGCATCAGAAGTTCTGGAGAATCATTATCTGACGGGGCGCGAAGTCCATTTCAGGTTCGATGGTTACTTTCTGGCCTGACATGACATCGGTCCACTGTGAGCCGTAGGGTAGGGTTTCGAGGGTGCGCTCCATGGTTATGTGGAGCGGGGCGTCGTTGCCGTTCATGAGCACGTGGATTTCCTTGTCGCCGAGTTTTCGACGGTAGACGTACACGCCGTTTTGCGGCATGAAGTGCTTGAGTGATCCACGGGCTATGACTTCGTTGGCTTCGCCGCGACGCCAGTGGAGCAGTTTCGACATGAAGTCGTAGGCGTCGTTCTGCATCGGTGTTCGACCGGCTTGGGTGAACTGGTCGACGATGTCGCCGGGGAAACCTCCGGGGACGTCGCGTCGCACGTAGCCGTCGCTACCTTCGCGTGCACCGTTCATGAGCAGTTCGGTTCCGTAGTAGATTTGCGGAATTCCGCGCGATGTGAGCAGGAATGTCTGGGCCTGTTTCCATTGGTCGAGGGAGTCGGGTATGGCCGGGAGGAAACGGTCGGTGTCGTGGTTGTCGAGGAAAGTCAGGATTTTCTGCGGGTTGGGGAAGAGGTAGTCGAGAGCGAGGTGGTCGTAGAGGTGGTTGAGGCCGTTCCAGGGGTCGGTCTGTTCCATGAAATATTTCCGTCCGTCGATGGCTATTTTGAAGTCCATGACGGTTTCCAGGCGCGGATCGACGGGGTTCACTTTTGAGCCGCGTTGCCAGAATGCTTCCGAGCCTTCGTTGTTGTACCAGCATTCGCCCACGATGTTGAAGTTGGGATATTCTTTTTCCACTTCGTCGATCCAGCGGGCCATCGCTTTGAGGTCGGCGTAGGGGTAGGTGTCCATTCTGATGCCGTTGATTTTGGAGCTTTCGATCCACCAGATGGAGTTCTGGATGAGGTATTTCAGCAGATGGGGGTTACGCTGGTTGAGGTCGGGCATTTCTTTGACGAACCATCCGTCGACGGTGTGTGCCAGGTCGTAGTCGCTGACGTAGGGGTCGTGGAGAGTCGACAGCCGGTAGTTGGTTTGCTGGTATCCTTCGGGGAAGTTGAACCAGTCGGATGTCGGGCGGTCGGTGAACCAGGGGTGTGCGCTGCCGACGTGGTTGAAAATCATGTCCATCACCACTTTGATGCCCCGTTGCTGGCAGTTGCGGACGAATTCGTTCCATTCTTTGTTGGAGCCGAATCGGGGGTCGATGGAGTAGTAGTCGGTGGTGGCGTAGCCGTGGTAGGAACCGCCGGGCATGTCGTTGGTGAACACTGGGTTAACCCATACGGCAGTGACGCCGAGCGAGTCGATGTAGTCGAGGTGGTTAATCATGCCGCGGATGTCGCCGCCATGCCGGGCGTTGGGGTTGGCGCGGTCAACGGTGACGGGGTTTTTGAGTCGTCCGGGGAGGTTGTTGTTGGTAGTGTCGCCGTCGGCGAAACGGTCGGGCATGATCAGGTAGAGGACGTCGGAGGCGTCGAAGCCTTCGTATTTGTCGCCTGATTTGTCACGTGCCAGCAGGTGGTATGTTACGATTTGTTTTTTCTTGCCCACACTGAAACGGAGCTTGAGGTCGCCGGGTTTAGCCTGATCGGAGACGGTCAGGTAGAGGAACAGGTAGTTGAGGCCTTCGGGGCGTTCCACGCTCTGGATTGACACTCCGGGGTAGTCCAGGGTTACTTCGGCATCGCGTATGCCCTGTCCGTAGACCATCAGCTGGAGGGTGTCGTTGGCCATAGAGGTCCACCAGTAGGGTGGTTCGATTTTATCCACCATCATGCGTTTGGGAGCGCACCACAATGCGGGTATCAGGCAGAGAAGAGTGATGATTGAGAGCAGACTTCTTTTCATGTGCGGGTGTTTATTATGATTTGACGTTTAATTTAATTCGTTGAATTTTTTTTTGCCACGGATGAAATGTGCGGCGATGATGTCGACTTTCTGCTTATCGAGCAGGTCGGTTTGCGGGTCGGTTTGGTAGTCGCGGCTCATGGTGGCGTAGTCGCGGTGGGCTTTGACAATGGCCGCGGCGCTTTTCAGGTTGAGGGTGACCATGAACCTGAACCATGCCAGGGTGTCGAGCAAACGACGGACGATGAGTTTTCGGCGACGGCTTTTCCGGGGTAGGTTTTTGTGCATCATCAGCAGGTTGTTGCGGAAGTTGAGATAGGTTTTCCGCGGGTTTCCGTAGTCGAGGCTTCCACCCCCCAGATGATAGACTTTGGCCTGAGGCACGGCCATGATTTTCCAGCCGTCGAGCTGCATGCGCCAGCAGAGGTCGATTTCCTCCATGTGAGCGAAAAATGCGGGGTCGAGACCGCCTGAGCTGATGTAGGCCTCGCGTCTGACCATCATCGCGGCTCCGCTGGCCCAGAACAGTTCCATGGGTGTGTCGTACTGGCCATGGTCGGTTTCCACTTCGTTGAACAGGCGTCCGCGGCAGTAGGGGTAGCCGTGGCGGTCGATGAATCCGCCACATGCTCCGGCATACTCAAAGCGGTTCTTCTCCTTGTATGAAAGTATCTTGGGCTGTGCGGCCCCAACCTCCGGATGGCTGTCCATGAAATCGGTAAGGGCTGAATCCCACCCTTTGGCCGGTGCGGCGTCGGAGTTCAGCAGCACCACGTAGTTGTAGTCGCCCGCTTCGGCGATGGCTCTGTTGTAGCCTTGGGCAAAGCCTAAGTTTTCGTTGAACCTGATTAGACGCACCTGCGGGAAGTCGCTGCGGAGCAGGTCGACCGAGCTGTCGGTCGAGCCGTTGTCGGCCACGATCACGTCGGCCACAGCGCTGTCGGTGGCGGCTATCACCTGCGGCAGAAATTCACGGAGCAGCCCTGCTCCGTTCCAGTTGAGTATTATGACGGCTGTGCTGTTCATTCCCATCGTAGATTCTGGCTGTTCATTTCGTAATTCACTTTGTGTTTCCATCGTTTGTGGGTCCAGAGCCAGATGGCGGGGTCACGTTCGATGGTTTGCTGGAGCATGCCCATGTAGTTGTGGGTTACCGCCATGGGCTGTTCCCGGCCGACGTCGTCGCTGAGCGGGCGCATGGTGATTTTGTAGTGTCCGCGGCTCACTTTGGTCATGTCCCAGTAGATGGCGGCCATGCCCAGTCGGGCGGCGAGGGTTTCGGTGCCGGTGATGACAGCCGTCGGACGGTGGAGGAATTCGACCACGTGGACGGGGTCGCCGTGGCTCGGTTTCTGGTCGCTCATGAATCCGGTGACGCTTATGTCGCCGTCGCGGCGGAATCGCAGCAGATCGCGCAACACTGAGCGTTTTTTGAGCGATATGGCTCCGAAACGGCTGCGGATGCGCAGCATCTCGGCGTCGAAGGCCTCGTTGCGCAGCGGCCTGTAGACCTGGCAGAATTTCACCTGTTCAAACCTTGAGTGGAGAGTCACCGAGGGTGCCCATTCCCAGTTGAAGCAGTGTGAGAAATATGCCACTACGCTTCGTCCGGCGGCGATGTGGCGCTCCATGAGCTCGATGTTCTCGAACTGCATCCGTTGCCGAATCTCGCTGTCGGAAATGCGTATGGTTTTTATGGTTTCGAAAATGTAGTCGGCGAAGTTGCGGTAGAACTGTCGGCATATGCGCCGGTGGTCGGCGTCGGATTTGTCGGGGAACGAGCCGCGGATGTTCGCCATGGCCACTTTGCGACGGTAGCGCAGCAGGTGGTAGAGGATGACGAACAGAATGTCGCTCAGGCAATAGAGCACACCGAGCGGGAGCCATGCCAGTGACTCCAGACCGTAGCGTATGGCGAGCCTCCCTAACTTTTTCACGGCATCACCTCCCCCAGCATCTCCTCACCATCGTTGATGATGTCGGTCAGTTTGACATTTACCACAGTGTTGTCCATCGATGGCTTGCCACCTTTCACCTCCACCTTGATATAATTGTCGGTGAATCCGGTCATAGGCTTGCCCCGTCGCGGGTGTTCCATCAGCACCGGGCGTGTCTGGCCCATGAACTGACGGGTGAACTCGAGCAGCTTACGCTCCGACACTTGCAGCATGATGCGGGTCCGACGGTGTTTCTCGGCCTGGTCGACCACGTGGGGTATCTCCAGCGCCTTTGTTCCCGGGCGTTCCGAGTAGGTGAACACATGGAGCCGCGATATGGTCAGCGACTCCACGAAACGGCGTGAGTTCTCGAACTCCTGCTCCGTTTCGCCACGCACTCCAACCATGAGGTCGACGCCAATGAACGCATGGGGTATGCTCTGCCTGATTTTCTCCATTTTGCGGCGGAACAGATCCGTGTCGTAATGGCGGTGCATGAGCCGGAGCACCTCATCGCTGCCGCTCTGCAACGGCACGTGAAACGAGGGCATGAACCTTCGGGCTCCGGCCACGAAGTCAATCACCTCATCGGTCAGCAGGTTGGGCTCGATTGAGGAGATGCGGTAACGCTCAATGCCGTCAACCCGGTCGAGAGCTTTGACAAGGTCGAGGAACGTTTCGCCGGTGCCTTTACCGAAGTCGCCCACGTTGACCCCGGTCAGCACAATCTCCTTGCCACCTTCGGCGGCCACACGTCGGGCCTGCTCCACCATCTCGGCCACCGTGCCTGAGCGTGAGCGGCCACGCGCCTGGGGAATGGTGCAGTAGGTGCACCAGTAGTCGCAACCATCCTGAACCTTAAGGAAATAGCGTGTGCGGTCGCCCCGTGAGCACGACGGAACAAAGCATCGCATATTGCGCCATGGGGTGACTTGTGTTTGAGTGCGCTGACTCTCAATCCATTGATCCAGATAATCACCGAGAAGCAACTTGCGGTCGTTACCGGCCACAATGGCCACGCCGTCAATCTCGGCCACCTCGGCCGGTTTGAGCTGGGCATAGCATCCCGTGACAATAACTTTAGCTGTGGGATATTTGCGCACCATGCTCCGGATGAGCTGGCGGCACTTCTTGTCGGCAACCTCAGTGACACTGCATGAGTTGACCACTATAAAATCAGGTACCTCGCCGGTTGACACACGCCGAATCCCCTTCTCGGCGAAGAGACGGGCCACGGTCGATGTTTCCGAAAAGTTCAACTTGCACCCGAAGGTGTGAAACAGTGCCTTCTTATCTGTAAAAAACTCAGAATCAATCATAGAGAATAATTTTATCGTTCCCCAGAACTGACACACCGTCAGCCGGAACAAAATGTGTGGAAACAAGTTGAATCCCCACATAGATGTGCAAAGTTACAAAATCTTTTCCGCTATTGCCACTATAATAATGTAAAAAACCGTCCGAACTGATTCGACAGCGGGCCGATGGCGCCCCCCACAGTGACAGATTCCAACAAAAAACAAAAAAATTGCTGCATTTTTTCATCTTCATTTGCATTTCCCATTTTTATTCATTACCTTTGGCAAACAAGACAGGCATCTGATATTCTGCCATTTTCTGACCCATAAACTCTCTCACGTATGCACATCACAAAGTCAGGCCTCCCATCTGTAAAATCCGGGATACCCATCAACTCCACACCCTACTGGACCGACCAGGTGGGCCGGTTCCCCGCCGGTGACTACGCCATAGAATATGACTCAAGAGGGCGAATCAAAAAAGATGAGACACGCGGAATAGAAAGCATACGCTATCAACCCTTCGACAATCTCCCCTACAAAATAGAGATGACCAACGGCAGCTCCACCACCAGCAACTATTTCACAGACGGAAAACTCCATAGCCGGGTCCACTCAACGCCCACCATACAGACAAT
>JAXJVW010000053.1:0-26077 GCA_036308365.1 Muribaculaceae bacterium | reverse complement strand
GTGCTTTCAGTGTCTCAACAGGGTCGGGGAGCAGGTAGCGGGGGTCGGGGTGTATCTCGAGTTTGATGAAGTCGGTGTGGAATATCTCCCGGCTCATCTCGGCGGCAAGCACCGCTTCGGCGGCGTCACGCGCTCCGGAGGTGTTGGGGAGCAGCTGAACATGCTCCCGGTTGATGTGGGTCATCATTTCGTCGGTGGCCTCATGCGCCATGTCGATTCGTTTCATGGCAACGGTGACCATCTCCGAGCCGGAGGCTTTAACCGCCTCGAGCATCGTGTGGGGCGACCGGAATTTTCCCGTGCCCACGAATAGCCGTGAACTGAATTCACGTCCACCTATCGTTAATTTGTCGTTCATATGATATATATTTTGTTTCTGATGTTCATTTCTGTGATGATCTGCCGGGTGGCTTCAATGGGGTCGGGAGCTTTGGCTATGGCGCCTGACACGGCTATCCCGGGCACACCGGCCTGAAGCAGCGGCCCTACGTCATGGCGGGTGATGCCGCCGATGGCCACGAACGGTCGCCGGTCGTTCAATGCCCGCCGGGCCGACATGATGCCGACATAGCCTTCGAGCCCTAACACGGGCGAGAGTTTCTTCTTTGTGGAGGTGAATCGGAACGGACCAATGCCGTAGTAGTCAACCGGAAGGGTGGTGGCGCGGCGCAGGTCATCGGCTGTGTTGAGGGTCAGGCCGATGATGGCTTCAGTTCCTAACCGCCGTCGCGCTTCTGCGGGGTCCATGTCGTTCTGACCTAAATGCACGCCGTGACACAGTGGGGCCACTTCAACATGGTCGTCGACAATCACGGTGACATCGCCCGGAACCTGCTCCATCAGCCTGGCCACTGTGGCGCTCACGGTGGCTTCAGTGGCATTTTTCATTCTGACCTGAATCCACCGGCACCCACCGGCCACGGCTTGCAACCCCCGCTCTATGATCAGGTCGGGGTCGTCGCCGTCGTCAATGAACTGGAGCCTGCCGTTGCGCATCCTCATGGCCTTGACCAGCCTGTCGACGCCGTTGGGCGTCTCCCACACTTCACCTAACAGGGCGGCTCCGGCGAATCCTCGCAAACAGAGTTCTTCGAGCCTGTCGACGGTGACTCCACCTAAGGCGATGACCTCGTATGGATAGTCCGGAGCTATGACGGTTGAATTGAATCGTCCCTGATAGCCGCTTTTGGATATGCTGTCGTAGACGGGCGACAGAAACAGATAGTCAACCGCATTGCCAATCGACTCAATCTCCTCAAGTGAATGGACCCCGGCGCTCACCGGTCCGCTGAAATCATGCAGCGGACATCGGCTGTTGAGGTTCACTCCTATTCCGGGATATTTCAGCGCGAGCTCCTGGCAGTCATGGAGCTTAATGCGGTGGTGGCATCGTGTCGGCAGTTCGCTCAGCAGTCGGTCAATCCTTCCGTGGCTCCATCCCGGCTTACGAATGTGGAGAAAGTCCACACCCCGGTCAAGCAGTTCGGTCAGTTTGGCTGCCTCATCATCGACCTCGGCGGGGCTGCTGAACACTATGATTTTGAATCTACCCTCCATAAGCCGCCTGAATGATCATGACCATGTCGCCGTCGCACAGTGTGGTTTCCCCCCATTGAGGCTTGCGGACTATCCGCCCGTTGACAGCCACGGCCACCGATCCGGTGTGATTATACTCTGCCACGAGAGTGGCTACGGTGGCGTCGTCGGCCACCTCGGCCCGTTTGCCGTTGAGAATTATTTCGTTCATTCGTAGCAGTGATTAACCGGACCATGTCCATGAAACATTTCGATCCCGGCTCCCTTCTCAATAGCCCGGTGGAGCCAGCCGATGGCCCGGCGGACGGCCAGTTCATAGCCTCGGCCGCGGGCCAGTTGTGCCGCTATGGCCGACGATAGGGCGCACCCGGTGCCATGGGTGTTGGGGGTGTCGATAAATCTTTTCTTATAGCTGAAAACCTTGTCGCCGAGCAACAGCAGGTCGATAACATGGCCGTCAACCGGGTTGTGTCCACCTTTCACCATCACGCAGCGCACACCGGTGGTGTCACGCAGACGCTCGGCGCAGGCAAGCGGATCGCCACTGATGCCGCTGAGTGATTCCGCCTCGGGGATATTCGTGGTGACAATCGCCGCCGCCGGAATGATTCTGTCGAGCAGAATCTGCTTAACCCCGTCATCGGAAAGGGGCCACCCTGACGTGGACTGCATGACCGGATCGACAACGACATTGGCCGGACGGTGACGCTCGAGAAACTCGGCCACCACGGTGGCAACTTCCGCATTTGGGAGCATACCGATTTTGATGGCATCGGGAACAACATCGCTGACCACGGCCTCAAGCTGACGCCCCACGAACTCGGCGCTGACCGCCTCCACACCATGCACTCCCGTGCTGTTCTGCGCGGTGATAGCTGTGACGGCGGTCATGGCATAAACCTTCAGGGCCGAGCATGTTTTGATGTCGGCCTGAATGCCGGCGCCTCCTATCGAATCGGAGCCGGCGATGGAAAGCACGGTCTTATAAAATAAATTATCCGTCATAATACATTAATTTACAGGCGGGTGCGACTGGTCACTGTAAACCAAGATTATGAACGGTCATTCAACTCCCGCGGCAGCATTACCTGCCCCGGTACGATGGGTATAATCTCAGCCGCCATCAGGCAGCACCCCTATGTTTTTATATAATGTCAAGGATTGAGTTAATCTTTGACGATGCAAATATAAATCAATTATTTTGAAGAAAAAAATTTATCGTCAGTTTATTGTTCCAGAGAGAATCTTTTAACACTATGAAGCGGGTAAGTGAAAAATCGAGGCACGTTGACCTTAGATCGCTGGAAGCATCTGAAAATCAACGTGCCTATGTTGTTCATGTCGTGGATTCATTTCACCAGTGGCCACCGCTGCCGCCACCGCCTGACAGACCACCGCCGAAACCGCCACCGCCGAAGCCACCGCCGCCGAAACCGCCGCCATGGCTGCCACCGCCGACTATCACACCCGATGACTGGCGGGGTATGGTGTAGGTGATGTAGTCGTCGTTGCCACAATATTCACAGTGGAAACGGCGCTGGCCCTGACCGTTGCGATAATGGGTGGGACGGTGCACTATGGTGTCGCCCACCTTGTGACGGGCCCTGACTCCGCAGCGGGGGCAACGTGAGTAGGCTGTTGTTCGTCCGGGGAACTCACGCACGGTGGTGGACCCGTCGGATGGACATCGCCACACATCATAGTCGGCCGACCCCAACCTTTGCTCCGTGGCCTGTTGAGGGGTGAGGAACATGGCTCCCTGACGTTTGTCGAGACGTTTCATGGAGGTGCCACACCGGCTGCAACCGGGTGCGGTGTCACGCATTTGCGAGCGTTTTCGCCGGAGAAAGATATAGGCTATCAGCGGCAGTCCCAATCCCATAAACGACGCCACCAGCGACCCGGTCATCAGGTCGGTGACATATTTGTAGTTTTGGGTAAGGTTTTGCTTGTTTTTCTTTTGGTTACTCTTGAAGAGGATTGTGAGCACCACGCATGCCATCACCCCGATGAACGCCATCACAATCAGTATATGCAGCAGCTCGCGGAGCATCTCACCTTTGCTGTTCTCCTCGCGGTTCCTGACAAACGTGTCGATCAGCTCGTTGGCCGCCTCGGGCGAGGTCACGATGGAGTTGATTGCCTTGACTCCGTTGATGAGCGCGCTGTCAGGCTGCTCCTCACGGAAGTATGGGTTCATGATGTCGCGGCGTATGCGTCCGGTGGTGATGTCGGGCAACACCGCCTCTGCCCCGTAGCCGGTGCGGATGATGCAGTAGTTCTCATCCATCACGGTCAGCACCAGTATGCCGTTGTTACTCTCCGACTTACCTATCTTCCAGGTGTTGAACAGGCGGGTGGCGAACTCTTCAGGTTCGGCTCCGTCGATGTTGTTGACAATCACAACGGCCAGCTCACCCGTGGTGCGTCGGCGAATGTCGGCCGCCAGGGAGTCGATGGTGGCAACGGTGGTTTTGCTCAGAATTCCGTCGGGGTCGGAGGTGAACCGTGTGCTGTCGGTCAGCTGAACGTTGGGTATCTCCTCCAGGGTGTAGCTCCATGCGGCGAACCAAAGTGTCATGCATGTCAGCAATGTTGTCAAACGTGTCATTCTCATACGGCAGGCAGACTCATTCCGTTAAGTTTTCTGTAAAGGTCGAGAGCGTAGACATCGGTCATTGACGATATGTGGTCAACCACGGCCTGTATCTTCCCGAAGAGGGTGGGGGCTTCGACATCGTATTGCTCCGGAACCCGCGACAGCAGCAGCCGCGAGTAGTTCAGATCGGGGTTGCGCACGGCGTCGACCAGTTTCTCGAGCAGGAAGGTGATGATGCGGTTACCGGCCAGCTCTATGTCGACAACGTCGCCCGAACGGTAGATTTTGTTCCACGACATTTCGTTGCACCGGGCATAGCCTGAGCGTTGTGGTTCGGGGATATGGCTCAGCAGGGTGCCGCTGAAGGTGCCGCTGAGAATCGATTCTTCATTCTCCACAAAAACTGCTGCGGCGGCGTTGACCAGCGTACCGATCACGCATGAGCGGAGATAGGCTATCTGCTCGTTGGGGTCGGTGACCATGGTCATCACCTTTTCCATCCGTTGCTGCTGTTCATCATTGAAATAGCCTAACAGCAGACTCTTGACGGTTTCGGTCGACAGGATTTTCAGCTTGTGGGCATCCTCGATGTCCATGATCTCATAACAGATGTCGTCGGCGGCCTCGACTATGTAGACCAGCGGATGGCGCGCGTAGCTCACCGGCTCGCCGGGTGCTGAATGGCGTATAATGCCCAGCTCCGAGGCTATGCGCCCGTAGGCCTCGGTTTCGGTGGTGAAAAACCCGAATTTGTTTTTGGTGGCCACGGTTGATTCGAAGGGATATTTCACTATCGAAGCCAGGGTGGAGTAGGTCATGGCGAATCCGCCGTTGCGACGCCCCTTGAAACTGTGGGTCAGCTGACGGAAGGCGTTGGCGTTACCCTCGAACTTTATCAGATCGTTCCACTGACTCGGGCTCAGATGATGCTGCAAATCTCGTCCGGCCCCTTCGGAGAAAAAAGTTGAGATGGCTTTCTCGCCTGAATGGCCGAACGGCGGATTGCCCAGGTCGTGGGCCAGGCATGCGGCGGCCACGATGTCGCCGATTTGGCTGAGTTTGGCCACGACCTCAGTGTCGCCGGCATATTTCCCGCTCAGGGCGGTGGCCACGGTGGTGGCTATGGAACGTCCGCAACATGAAACCTCAAGGCTGTGGGTCAGACGGTTGTGCACGAAAATGCTTCCCGGCAGAGGAAACACCTGTGTCTTGTTCTGCAAACGGCGGAACGGCGACGAGAACACCAGCCTGTCATAGTCACGCTGGAAATCGCTGCGCATTTCGCCTCGCTTGGGGTCATGATATGATTCAAGCCCGAAACGTTTGTCGCTGATAAGCTGCGACCACTGCATTTTGTCAGGCATCGGCGTTGGTGTCAGTGGATTGCACATCGTCATATTTCTGGAAAAGGAAGTCATTGTAGGGAAACCGAGACAGATGAATCTCCTTGGCTTTCTCGTAGATTTTCTGTTTCAGTTCGTCGATGTTGGTTCCTTTCTTGGCCGAGATGAACACGCAGTCATCGCCCATGCGCGACATCCATGTGGCTTTCAACTCATCGAGCGAAATGTTCTCGCGGGTTTTCGGGGTCAGGTCGTCATCATCCTTGGGGGTGTAGGTGAATGCGTCGATTTTGTTGAACACCATTATCATGGGCTTTTCGCCTGCGTCGCACACCTCGCGCAGAGTGCGGTTGACCACCTCGATCTGCTCCTCGAACTGCGGATGGCTGATGTCAACCACATGCAGCAGTATGTCGGCGTCACGCACCTCGTCGAGGGTCGACTTGAACGAGTCGACCAGATGATGGGGGAGTTTGCGGATGAATCCCACGGTGTCGGTCAGCAGGAACGGCAGATTGTCGATGATCACCTTGCGGACTGTGGTGTCGAGGGTGGCGAACAGCTTGTTTTCGGCGAACACATCGCTCTTGCTCAGCAGATTCATGATGGTCGACTTACCCACGTTGGTGTATCCCACCAGGGCCACGCGGGTGAGCTTGCCACGGTTTTTGCGCTGTATCGACTTCTGGCGGTCGATGCTCCGCAGCTCTTCCTTCAGGCGGGCTATCTTGTCGAGGATGATGCGTCGGTCGGTTTCAATCTGTGTCTCACCGGGGCCACGCATACCGATGCCACCGCGCTGACGTTCAAGGTGGGTCCACATGCGGGTGAGTCGGGGCAGCAGATACTGATACTGGGCCAGTTCAACCTGCGCCTTGGCGTTGGCTGTCTGCGCTCGTTTGGCGAAGATGTCCAGAATCAGGCTTGTGCGGTCAAGAATCTTTATCTGGAGCTCGCGTTCGATGTTGAGCACCTGCTTCGATGTCAGGTCGTCATCGAAAATCGCCATCTGGATCTCATTTTCCTCGATGTATTTTTTAATTTCCTCAAGTTTACCTTTACCCACGAATGTGCGGGTGTTGGGCGAGTCGGCCCGTTGCAGAAATTTGTTTACGGTGACAGCTCCTGCAGTGTCGGCGAGAAAAGCGAGTTCGTCGAGATATTCATTGGCCTTCGCCTCATTTTGCTGAGGTGTGATGAGGCCTATGAGGATGGCCCTCTCGGGGGCCTGGTTGTCAATGAGGTTTGTTCTACTCATAATTTAAGGCTTTGAAATCATCAGCGTTTCCGCCGGCTGATGGAAAACGGCAGGAACGGAATCCGGAATGCGCCGCAGGCGGTGACGCTTTCGGGCACATTCCGAATTAACTGTATCATTATTAACGTTGACCGGGTTGTCAATGTTTAGAGTTTGTCATTGAACTCACTTAAACTTTTTATTCGTTAAGGTTGACGAAAGAACTTAAAATTAACATTCGGTAAAAAGTTTTAATGAGTTCATTAAACTTAGAAAGCGGAACCTTTGAGCTGAAGTCCGATTTTTTCCGACAGTCCGAACAGGAGGTTCATGTTGTGGACCGCCTGTCCCGACGCACCTTTGACGAGGTTGTCGATGACCGAAGTGATCAGCAGGCGTCGGCCTTCTTTCTGCAGATGGATGATGCATTTGTTGGTGTTCACCACATCTTTCAGGTCGGGTGCCTTGTCGGTCACGAAGGTGAAACTGTGGTCGTCATAACACTCCTCGTAGCGCTGCCTGATTTCCTCTATGGGGGCGTCGATTTCGGTGTAAATCACCGCCATGATTCCTCGTGAGAAACATCCTCTGACGGGGATGAACAGGGCTTCGCCGTCGTAGCCGGGCTGCAATCCTTTGATGGTTTGCATAATCTCGGCCAGGTGCTGGTGCTTGAACGGTTTGTAGATGCTCACATTGTCGTTGCGCCATGAATAGTGGGTTGTCGGACCCGGTTTCACTCCGGCACCGGTGCTGCCGGTGATGGCGGTGATGTGGATGTCATCCTTGAGCATGCCGTTTTTTGCCAGGGGGAGCAGGGCGAGCTGGATGGCGGTGGCGAAGCAGCCGGGGTTGGCCACATGACGCGCGCCGCGGACCATACGCTTGCGGTTGAGCTCGGGCAGGCCATACACGAAGTCGTGTGTGCCGTCCTCAATGCGGTAGTCGGCCGAGAGGTCCACGATTCTCAGCGTTTCGGGCAGGGTGGAGTCACCTTCCAGGAAACTCCTTGTTTTTCCATGGGGCGTGCAGCAAAACAGCACGTCGATGGCGTTCCAGTCGGTTTTGTCGGTGAAATTCAGTGTGGTGTCGCCTATCAGTCCCTGATGGACCGATACGACAGGGTTGCCGGCGTTGCTCTCGGAATGCACCCAAACCACCTCTACGTCGGGGTGGTTCAGAAGTAAACGGAGCAACTCACCGGCGGTGTAACCCGCCCCACCTATAATGCCGGCTTTTATCATATGTCTGATTTGTTGTTTTTGGTCTGTATGTTATGATATATGGTCATCTGGTTTCCGAGGATTTTGGTGAATCCTTTGACGTCGTCGGCGCTCCAGGCGTTGCTCTGCTCGCCATATTCGCCGAAGTTGGTCTTCATCAGGTCGAAGTCGCTCTCCACACCAACCAGAGTGTAGCGGTAGGGGGCGAGGTTTACGATGACGCGGCCTGTGACGTTGCGCTGTGATTCGGTCAGATATGCCTCGATGTCGCGCATGACCGGTTCGAGATACTGTGCTTCGTGGAGGAACATCCCGTACCATGTGCCCAACTGGTCTTTCCAGTATTGCTGCCATTTGGTCAGGGTGTGTTTCTCGAGCATTTTGTGTGCTGCGATGATCAGCATGGGTGCGCCGGCCTCGAAGCCTACGCGTCCTTTGATGCCGATGATGGTGTCGCCGATGTGCATGTCGCGTCCAAGGGCGTAGGGGGCCACGACCTCCTCGAGTTTCTGAATGGCGGCCACGCGGTCGTCGATGCGTTCACCGTCGATGGCAACCATTTCGCCTTGTTCAAAGTCGAGGGTGATGGTGCGGTTTTCTTTTGCGGTCATCTGTGTGGGGTAGGCCTCCTCGGGCAATGTCTGGTTGCTCTTGAGGGTTTCCTTGCCACCGATGCTGGTTCCCCAGAGACCTTTGTTGATTGAGTATTCGAGTTTCTTGAAGTCGGCCTGGAAGCCATGCTTGCGCAGATATTCGATTTCATACTCACGGGTGAGGTTCATGTCGCGTGTGGGGGTGATGATTTCAATCTCCGGGGCGAGAATGCGGAAGGTCATGTCGAAACGAACCTGATCGTTGCCCGCGCCGGTGCTGCCGTGGGCAACGGCGTCGGCACCGATTTCCTTGGCATAGTTGATGATGGCGATGGCCTGGAAAATACGCTCGGAGCTCACAGAGATGGGATATGTTCCGTTGCGGAGCACATTACCGAAAATCATGAAGCGGATGCTCTTGTCGTAATATTCATGTGTGATGTCGAGGGTCGCGTGCTGACGCGCGCCGAGTTCCAACGCGCGGCGTTCTATTTCCTTGAGTTCGTCGGTGTTGAAGCCGCCGGTGTTTGCGATGGCGGTGTAAACTTCGTAGCCACATTCCTCGGTGAGGTATTTAACGGCGAAAGAGGTGTCAAGTCCGCCGCTGTAGGCCAGGACAACTTTCTTTTTGTTCATTTCTAAATTATGGGAGTTTTTATTTTATGGGTTAGATTATTTGTTGTTTTCCAGATGATGATATTCCTCGGCGGGATCGTAGAGCAGTCCGGTGCACAGACATTTGTGGCCGCCGTTGCGCTGCAGAATGTCATAGTTGACGCAGCTTTCGCATCCGCGCCAGAATGCCTGGTCCGAGGTGAGCTCGTCGAAGGTCACGGGGCGGTAGCCGAGTTCGAAGTTCATTTTCATTACGGCCGCGCCGGTTGTCAGGGAGAATATTTTCGCCGAGGGATATTTTTTCCGCGACAGCCGGAAGATGGTTTCTTTGATACGTTTGGCCAGACCGATGCCACGGTAGGCGTCGGCTACGATAAGTCCGGAGTTAGCCACGAATTCACGGTTGCTCCATGACTCGATGTAACTGAATCCGGCGAATTTGTCGCCATGAAGGGCCACTACGGCTTTACTTTCAAGCATCTTTTGTTTGACATACTCCGGCGAGCGTTTGGCTATGCCCGTTCCGCGTACTTTTGCTGCCTGATTAATGGTGTCAAGAATCTCGTCGACATATCTGACATGCGATTCATTGGCAACAATCACATCGATTTCGTTAATATCAATCATTTTTTGTCGTACCTGTTGATGATGTTATTGATGCGTTAATAATTGAAGTTGGTATGAATGATAGTAATAGTTCAACAATATTGGCCTTTGAGAGCTTCTCGTCGAGCACCATGATGACGGTGTCGGCGCCGGGAACCGTGCCCAGAATGTAGGGGCTGCGCATCATGTCGATGTCAAAGGCGAGCCCGCTTGCATAGCCCGGACGTGTTTTCAACACCACGATGTTGTTCGACACGGCCACCGAGAGCACGGCGTTGCCGAAACGCTCTTTCTGGCCGGTCAGCGCCGACGGAAACTGCATCTGCGGCGCCGCTGACGGTTTCATCGTCGGAATGGTGTAGTACATCTCCCCCTTCGATGTCTGAGCCCTGACGGCACCTATGCCGCGCAAGTCACGCGACAGGGTTGCCTGCGCCACTTCCACCCCCTCCTGCGCAAGGAGTTGCTGCAATTGTTCTTGCGACCCGACATGCTCACGCTTGATGATGTCGGTGATCAGGCTGATCCGTGATGATTTTGAACTCATTTCCGTTTCTTTTGGGGGTTTGTGCAATGATTGTGCCGGGTGTCACGCTCAGACGGTCGCTCCGGTTGACACAGGGACGGCGGGGAGCCGTCTCTTAACCTGCAAAGTTACTCATAAATTTTTAATAATCCGCTTTTTAGATGAAAAAAATGCGCTTCCTCTTGGAAGCGCATTTACTTTGGTGGCGGGTAGAGGACTCGAACCTCTGACCTTTGGGTTATGAGCCCAACGAGCTACCACTGCTCCAACCCGCGATGTTTTACGGGTGCAAAGTTACGGCTTATTTGTGAATCAGCCAAATTTTCAGTGGTTAATAATTGTTAAATATTTAGCCCGCTGCTTCTGTCGGCTCGCTTAACCGCTTTAGAATGAGAGTGAAACGCCTATTGACGGACACCATGCCGAAACGCTGTAGTCGGCGGTGAATCGGTCCATCTGGCCGGTGAGCATGTTGGCATACTCGCATGAGGCACCGTCGCGGCCCAGTCCGGCTACATAGAGCACTGAGGCGTCGATGGAGAAGTTCTTGACCGGGCGGAACGACAATCCGACGCTCGGCTCGAGCTTGGTCATGCCCGGAGTCTCGGGGTTGAAATTGTCCTTGCGCACGGGGGTGGTGTCAAGAATCAGTCCGGCGCGCAGGTCAAAGCGGTCGGTGAGCTCATACTGGGCTCCTAAGTGGAACATCCAGGCGTTGCGGTAGTTCTTGACAATGTGCTGGTCGAACACTGAAAGCTGCTCGGGGGCGAACTCTATGTCGAGCTGTTTGTATTGTTTCCAGAACGACAGCTGTGCGTCGAACGCCAGGGTCAGACGGGTGATGGGCTTGTAGCCAACGCCTAAGCTGAGGATGGAAACGCAGGGCATCTCGGCGCTGAAGTTGGCCTGGTCGATCAGTCCTAACTGGTTCTCGAGCATCCCTTTGGCCAGTTCGTTGGCGTAGCTTACTGATGCTGTTCCGGCTTTGACTTTCATGCTCATCTTTGAGCGGTATGATGCGCCGACGGTCCATTGGTCGGTGATGTCATACATGGCGCCGACGTTGAAGCCTAATGCTATCTGGCTGGTTCCCTTGAGGTTGACCGATGCGGGAACAATGTCTCCGAACATGCCGGGCATACCCTGCTGCATGAGGAGCATGTCGGCCATGGCGCCTGAAACCAATCCTTTGTCGAGGTTGACGCTACCCCAGCCGATGGTCATGCCGGCGCCCACCGACAGTTTGGGGGTGATTCGCCATGCGATGGTGGGCTGAACGGTGTAGACGGCCAGTTTAACCTTCTGGTTGAGCAGTGCACCGGGCCAGTTTTCTGTCCAGTTGATGCCAGAGCCGTAGGGGGTGTAGAATGTCACACCGGCCTTCAGATTGTCGTAGATGCTGAATCCGAGGTTGATGTTAATCGGGGTGCTCGCGGGGTTGTCGCTGTCGAAAGTGCCGTCAAAAGTCTGGGTCTGGCCCATCGAGAAGTTTGAGCAGTTGGTGGCGGAGGCCGAAGGGAGGATGGCCGTGAACGATCCTGAGAAGTCGATTTTATTATCCATGAAAGCCATGCCGGCGGGGTTGAACAGCATGCTTTCGGCTCCTAACTTGAGGGCGGTGCCGGTGTGGCCCATACCTGTCTGCTTGGTCGAGAGGGTGTTTACTTGATAGCCTTCGGCGTTGGCTGTCAGGGATGCGGCGACGAGGGCCGCGCTGAGAAGTAATTTCTTCATTTATTCTATAATTTATGTAGGGAAGGGTGTCAGGCCGACAGTTTCCCTACGGTTTCGAGTCGGCAAAGTTAGTAAATTTTTATGAATAAATTCATAGTTTGGTCAAAATAACGTATTAATTGGTCAAAAAGTAAGTGAAAAAGCTGAGGAGTATAGACGGAGAGGGGCTATGAGGCGTCAACGGGTGGTCACACCGGGCTGGGTGGCCAGTTCCGGAACCGAGCATGTAAAAACCCACGCTTCATTTGCAAGGTATTGACAAAGTTTGTAACTTTGCGCATAAATAAAATCGAAGTATAACTAAACCTCAATAATTTTGGATATCGATCCTTTACCGGCATGTCTGATTCAGGCGGCCGTGACTCAACTCTCTGTCGGACAGATTCTGGCCTTGGCTCTCGCATTGGTCTCGCTGTTGCTCTCGGGCTTCATCTCAGGATGCGAGATTTCGTTTTTCTCCCTTCAGCCGACTCATGAGGAGGAGGTGGAGGACTCGCCACAGCGCGACTCCATCATGGCCTTGCTGTCGAACCCCGAAAGGCTCCTGGCCACAATCCTCATAGCCAACAACATTGTCAATGTCACCATAGTCATGCTCTGCACCTATGCGCTAACTCCGCTGTTCGAGTCGCTCAGGCCTGAATGGCTCAACTTCGTGTTGCAGACTGTGATATTGACGTTCTTGATTCTGCTGTTCGGCGAAATCCTGCCCAAACTCATAGCTAACAACTATCCGGTGAAATGGGCAGAACGCTGCAGCGGCGGTCTGAAGTTTCTTGTCAAAATCTGCTATCCGCTGTCGACACTGCTGGTGAAAAGCTCGGTGGTGGTGAGCCACGTGGTGAAGCAGAATGACGGAGGTGTGACCGCCGACGACCTGTCGAAGGCTCTCGAATACACTGAAACCGGTGGAAACAAGGAAGATAAGGAGATGCTCGAGGGTATATTGAAATTCGGTGACACAACGGCTTCGGAAATCATGACTCCGAGGGTCGACATCACTGACATCGACCTGGCGATGGACTTTCCGGAAGTGATGAAGGTGGTGGTTGACAGCGGTTATTCGCGTCTGCCGGTCTATGAGGGCACACAGGATAACATCAAAGGTGTGCTCTATGCCCGCGACCTGCTCCCCTACATTGGTATGCGCGACCAGAAGGATTTCGACTGGCGCCGGCTTATCCGTGAGCCCTACTTCGTGCCGGAGTCAAGGATGATCGATGACCTCATGGAGGACTTCCGTAAGCTCAAAATCCACATCGCCATCGTCATCGACGAGTTCGGCGGCACTCAGGGTGTGGTGACCCTGGAGGATGTGCTGGAGGAGATTGTGGGCGACATCAACGATGAGTATGACGACGAGGAATCGTTCTATAAACGGCTCCCCGACGACGCATATATTTTTGAGGGTAAAACCCTGCTGACCGACTTTTTCCGTGTCACCGGGCTTGATGAAAGCGACTACCGCGAAGTGGCCGAGGATGCCGAGACTCTCGCCGGTATGTTGCTGACTATCAAGGGAGATTTCCCCAAAAAGAAGGAGCCGCTGGTTTATGGCCGATGCCGGTTCCTGATTCTCGACATCGACCACCACCGCATTTCAAGTGTCAGGGTGAAGGTGATGGATTCTCTTCAGGAATGATGGCGCGCGCGGCTTCGATATTGACTTTGATGGCGCTGACGCTCGGGGCATGCTCAGGTGGCGACAACGGTGACCGGCAGGTGGTGCCCCGCCGCTACACCTACCATCGGATGAACCTTTATCCGGCCGAATATGTTGACATTGGTGGCAAACCGGAGTTGTTCGTCAATGCCCATGCACGGGTGGTGACCGACTCGCTCCGGACCGACGGTGTGCGTTGGGTGACGGTTGACTATCCCCGCTACGACGGTGCGTTGTTCATCACTGTGACCCCGGTGAAGCCGGGAGATTTCGACCGTGTGATGGAAAACCGAATGGAGCGTATCGGCTTGAACGCCGGTGCGGGTAGTGTGGAAAACATCAGTTTCGAGGCTGAAAAAGGTGGCTACATATGCGAGGTGTTCACGTCGCGCTCAACATCGGCCGATCCGGTTCAGTTTTTAGCTTATGCCGAGGGGCGCGACCGTCTGGCCACCGGAAGTTTCCATTTCAACGGACCAACCGACCAAGTGGCGGTGGATTCCATAATGCCGGTGGTGGAGAGGGTCAAGGCCGATGTCGTCAACATGCTCATGCAGTTGAGTGATTGAAGGCAATTTACTCATATATTATATAAATAGGGTTCTAATCCAGACAGATGATAAAGATTGAACTGAACGGGACTGTTGTCGTGGCGATGACCTATGATGAAGTGGCCAATGAACTGGCCGCCGACGGTTCGTTCGCGCACTTCGCGAATCCTAAACGCCGGCGCGAGAAGCAGTTGGTCAACATCATCCTCCATGATCATTTCGGGGTGGAGCGGTCGGTGGTTCTGCTCAACGACGCCGACGGGGCCCCTTTCCTGCCGGGATGTGAACGATGCGTGAGCGTGAGCCACTCGGATTGTGAGGCGGCTGTAGCCATCTCTGACCATCGCATAGGCATCGATGTGGAGCACCCGCGCGAGGCGCTGCTTAGGGTGGCGCCGAGGTTTCTCAGCTCGCGTGAACTTGACTACTACGGTGGCTCCATGCCGCTGCTGGTGCGGGCCTGGACAATCAAGGAGGCGGTCTACAAGGCTATGCGTCGGAAGCTGATGACGTCGGAGGATATAGCTCTGTCGTGTCGTGAACCCCGCGATGGCCGGGATTTCGCTGTGGCCGACGGTGTCACGTTGGCTGTGACCCTTATCGACATGCCCGGAGGGGCACTGATGGCTGTGGCCGAGACTGCCGACGCGGCCTGCCGCACCACTCAGTAGGGTTTGCATAAACTCCCGCAATTGCTGACAGGTTCAATTAGTAAATTGTAACTTGCATATTCACAGGTAATAAGATTGATAGGTTAAGAAAAGATTCTGTTATGAAAAAAAGTTTGTTCGCGTTGGCCTCCGGGACTTTCGCGCTCGGCATCGCTGAATTCATCATGATGGGGATTCTGGGCAAACTGGCTCAGGACCTCGGCATTTCTGTCACTGAGTGCGGACATCTGATTTCGGCTTATGCGTCGGGTGTATGCTTCGGTGCGCTTTTTCTGCTGTTCATGAGGAAGATGCCTTTGAAAACGCTGATGATGCTCTTTGCCACGTTGATTGCCGTAGGAAACATTTGTGCGGCTCTGTCGCCTGGGTTCTGGACACTTTTCGCATCGCGGTTCGTGTCGGGGCTCCCCCACGGGGCCTTTTTCGGCGTTGGTGCGATAGTTGCCCGCAGGCTGTCGGCCCCCGGACGTGAGGTGCAGGCGGTGTCGATGGTTATAGCTGGGATGACCGTGGCCACCCTCTGCGGTGTGCCGTTGGGCACGTTCCTGACCAATAATTTCAGTTGGAGGATTGCTTTCGGGGTGGTTGGCCTGTGTGGCGTGTTCACTCTTGTGGCCATCAAGGTGTGGGTGCCTGACGTGGGCAAGCTGGCGAAGGTCAGTTTCATGGGGCAGTTCCGGTTTATGGCCACTTTACCCCCATGGTTGATTTTCGGTGGTGTGCTCTGTGCGCAAACCGGCCTATATTGCTGGTATAGCTATGTCGATCCGCTGCTGGTTCATGTGGCACGGTTTACCACGGCCGATCTCTCATGGTTGATGGTGGTTGGTGGAGCTGGTATGCTTGTGGGTAACCTGCTGTCGGGCAAACTGGGGCTGTCGTTCAAGCCGGCCGCCGTGGCCTCGGGTATAATGTTCGCGGGCATACCGGTGTTGCTGGCCATATATTTCTTCTCGCAGATACAATGGCTCTCGGTGCTCCTGCTATTCATGGGCACGGGGGTGCTTTTCGGGTCCGGTTCACCTTTGCAGAGCTCAATAGTGGGCTATTCGAAGGGTGGCGAGATGCTCGGCGCGGCGATGATTCAGATCGCCTACAATGCCGGTAACGCCATCGCCGCATGGTTAGGGGGCATGGGCATCGCCATGAATCATCAGGACTACCGTTTTCCGGCCATGATGGGTGTTCCGCTGGTGGCCATAGGGGCGATATTGATTCTGATTCTCTATTTCCGCAATGAGCGCGGACGCGATGTGACGGTGTGACACTGCCACATTGCGTGCGGTGTGAGTCTGTCAGTCGTCAGTCGGCGGTGGCGGCAAGCTCTGTTTTGAGGAACGGTGCTGTGGGTGAATCGCCTGCGGCAATCTGCTCTGGGGTACCTTCGGCTATTATCCGGCCGCCGTTTTTTCCTCCTCCGGGACCCATGTCAATGATGTGGTCGGCGGTTTTTATGACATCGAGGTTGTGTTCGATCACTACCACGGTATTCCCTTTTGCCACGAGTCGGTTGAGCAGGGCCAGCAACACTTTTATATCCTCGAAATGGAGGCCGGTGGTGGGCTCGTCGAGAATGAAGAGTGTTTTGCCGGTGTCGCGTTTGGAGAGTTCGGTGGCCAGTTTAACCCGCTGGTTCTCACCCCCTGACAGTGTCGATGAGGGCTGTCCTAACTTGATGTAGCCCAATCCAATCTCCTGAAGCACTTTTATTTTACGCAGTATGTTGGGCTGGTTGGCGAAGAATTCCACGGCCTGGTTGATGGTCATGTCGAGTACGTCGGCTATGGATTTCCCTTTGTAGCGGACTTCGAGTGTCTCGCGGTTGTAGCGTTTCCCGGCACACACCTCGCATGGCACCAGCACGTCGGGGAGGAAATTCATCTCAATGGTTTTGTAGCCGTTGCCCGAACAGGCCTCGCAGCGTCCGCCGGCCACATTGAAGGAGAAACGCCCCGGTTTGTAGCCGCGGATTTTCGCCTCGGGGAGGTTGACGAACAGTGCCCGGATGTCGGTGAACACTCCGGTGTAGGTGGCCGGGTTGGAGCGTGGTGTGCGTCCTAACGGCGACTGGTCAACGGTCACCACTTTGTCAACGTTCTCTATCCCCTCGATGGATTCGTAGGGGAGGGGAGCCTGCAGTGAGTTGTAGAATTTCTGCGAGAGTATGGGCTGGAGGGTGTTGTTGATGATGGTCGACTTGCCACTGCCCGAAACACCGCAAACGGCGGTCATGGTTCCTAACGGAATCCGCAGGGTGACGTTTTTCAGATTGTTGCCGGTGCACCCCTTGAGAATTATTTCCTTGCCGGAGCCTTGACGCCGCTGTGATGGCACCTCGATTCGCTGCTCCCCTTTGAGGTAGCGGGCGGTGATGGTGTCGGTGCGCAACATCTCGGCCGGGGTTCCTTCAAACACAACCTCACCGCCGTAGCGTCCCCCTTTCGGACCTATGTCGACAACATAGTCGGCCTCGAGCATCATATCCTTGTCATGCTCAACAACTATGATTGAGTTTGAGGCGTCGCGCAACCGTTTCAGGGAGTTTATCAGTCGGTCGTTGTCGCGCTGGTGCAGGCCGATGCTCGGTTCGTCGAGAATGTAGAGCACGTTGACCAGCTCGCTCCCTAACTGAGTGGCGAGGCGAATGCGCTGACTCTCGCCACCCGACAGTGTGGCCGAGTTGCGGTTCAGCGACAGATATTCCAGGCCGACGTCGACAAGAAACGAAAGGCGCGAACGTATCTCCTTGAGTATCTCATGGGCTATGATGCGGTTCTTGTGGTCGAGCAGTTCTTCGGCGTTCTCAATCCAGTTGAGAAGGTCGGAGATGTCCATATGCGTCAGGTCGGCGATGTTTTTGTCACCTATGAAGAAGTGGAGGGCCTCGCGGTTCAGGCGGTCGCCGTGACACTCCGGACACTCCTGACGGGTGTAGAACTGACCGCTCCATTTCTGTGCCGAGTTGTCGGCGTCGTCGCTCCGCTGCATGTCGAGATATTTGATGATGCCTTCGTAGGTCATGAAATAGTGCGACAGGGAGTCGGAGTTGAGGTTCAGGCGTTCGTCGGTGCCGTTGAGAATGTCGTTGACGGCCTCCTCGGGCAGCTCGCGGAATGGAGTGGCGAGGGTGGCGCCATATTTGTTGCAGATAGCTTCTATCTGCTTGAATATTATAGAGTTGTTGGCCTTGCCTAAGGGTGCCACGGCACCTTTTGCAATGGATAGGCTGTCGTCGGGAATGATTTTTTCACGGTCAACGATGTTCACAACCCCTAACCCTTTGCAGCATGGGCATGCGCCCTGGGGTGAGTTGAACGAGAAGTTGTGGGGCGACGGCTCGCGGTAGGATATGCCGTTGACGGGGTCGATCAGCGACTGTGAGAAGTGACCGACGGTGTTGGCGTCGAGGTCGAGAATCATGATCTGTTTCTCGCCGGCCTTGAGGGCTTTCTCAACCGACTCGCGCAGGCGGCTCTCATCTTTGTGGGCAACGCGCAGTTTGTCAACTATGAGTTCTATCGAGTGGTTGCGGTAGCGGTCGAGTTTCATGGATGGGACTATTTCCATTATCTCTCCGTCGACTCTCACCTGGAGGTATCCTTTTTTTGCGAGGTTCTCGAACAGTTCTTTGTAGTGTCCCTTGCGGTTTCGCACCAGCGGGGCGAGAATGTAAGTGCGTTTCCCCTCATACTTGTCGAGCAGCAGGGCTATGATTTTGTCAACGGTGTATTTCACCATTGGCTCCCCGGAGATGTAGCTGCGGGCCGTGGCCACCCGCGCGTAGAGCAGTCGCAGGTAGTCATAGATTTCAGTGGTGGTGCCAATGGTGGAGCGGGGGTTGCGGTTGATGGTTTTCTGCTCAATGGCTATCACGGGGCTGAGGCCTGAGATTTTGTCGACATCGGGTCGCTCCAGGTTCCCGAGCATGTTTCGGGCGTAGGCCGAAAATGTCTCGATGTAGCGCCGTTGCCCTTCGGCGAAGATGGTGTCGAAAGCCAGCGATGACTTTCCTGAGCCTGACATGCCGGTGATGACTGTCAGCTTGTTGTGGGGTATGGTGACGTCGATGTTCTTCAGATTGTGAACACGGGCGCCGATGACTTCGACGGCGTCGGAAGGTTGCGGTTGATAATCGTTATTTCTCATTCAGCCAGTTTGATGAATAAATCTGTTTGTCCTGCCGTGTGCGCGAAATGGCGTCGGCGTTGGCGGGAAGTTTGATTTTATACAGTTTGCCTGATTTGTTCGGGAGTTGTTTGGAGCGTATCCAGGGGTTGAGTTCTCTGAGCCACTGATATGACGAACCCTGTTTTTTTGCCCATGCGGGCAGGTCGGTGATGGGGTAGTCCACCTCGACGGTGCGGGTTTTCACGGGCTGATACAGATGATCCTTGTCGAGCAGAAATCCGTAGGCCGCCGGATTTTCCATGATGAGTTTGGTGGCAAGGATGCGGAACATGTAGCGCGACGTTTCCTGATTGAGGTGGATGTCGAAGGTCGAGGTCTCACCCTGCGACGACAGGTCGCGGTTGATTCCGGCCACCCCGCGGTTGTAGCTCGAGGCTACGCTCTCCCAGTTGCCGTAGCGGCGGAAGGCGTTTTTCAGATAGCGGCATGCCGCTGCGGTGGCTTTCTCGGTGTTGTAGCGTTCGTCGACATATTCATTCACTTCCATGCCATATTCCTTGGCGGTCGACGGAATGAACTGCCACAGTCCGGCAGCGTTGGCCGGCGAATAGGCCAGCGGATTCAGGGTGCTTTCGACACATGCCAGATAAAGGAGGTCGGTGGGCACGCCGTTCTTTTGAAGTATCTTGGCCATCTCCGGAAAATATTTGTTGGCCCGTTTGAGAATCAGCAGTGTAGACCCGTGGGCGTAGGTCAGCGAGGTCAGCTCGCGGTCGAGCCGCTCCCACATGTCAACGCGGTCGAGGTCTATAGCCTGATCGGCGAAGGTCATGCTCAGGGGAATTTCCGGATTGTAAACCGGAGAGTGTCCGGGATTTCTGTCGGTAGTGGTTGTTTCAATTGCTACGGGCGATTTTTCAGCCGCGGGTGAGCCGCAGGCGGGGATGACAATCGTCATGATTGCCATGAGTGTAAGGGTAATTCGGGTCATGATAGATAATAGATAAAGGTTACAGCCCACTGTCACCGCCGCCGGCGGTTTGGGTGGATGAGGAGTTGATTATGTTAATGTCGCCGGATAGATTATATTCTTTTCCGTCTGCCCCACGGGCTTGTATCACGTAGTAGTACACCCCTGAGGGCACCAGTTTTCCTTTGTATTTGCCGTCCCATCCGTGAGCCGGATTGTCGAACGATGTGATTTTGATGCCCCACCGGTTGAAGATGGCGCATGAGAATGACACGATGGATTTGTAGCTGACTTTCCATTCGTCGTTGACGCCGGGGGTGGATCCGGGTGAGAAGGCGTTGGGACACAGCAGGGCCGACTGACCGACAAACACTTCGTAGGTGTCCGACACATATTCACACGACCCGTCGGCGTTGGCGGCGACGAATCTGACATAGGTGGTGCCGGCATCCTGGAACGTGTGGCTGACCTCGAGGTCGGAGAAGGTCAGGTCGGTTATGCCAAACTCGGGGTCACGCGCGAACTCCCACTGATGGAACAACGCGCCCTCGGATACGGCTGCCGTGAAGGTGATGTCGACGGGGGCCGACCCTCCTAAGGCTGCCTCCTCTTTCTGTTCGTTGTCAACATCGCGGTCGGCTTGTGTGGCGCTGGTGTGACCGTCGACGGCCATGGCGTTGACCATCCGGCTCTCCACTTCCTGCTCTTTGCCCCATTCACGCAGAAAGCGGTCGCCGCTCAGAGTGAAGGTGGTGGCACACAGGGGAGCCGGTGCATGCAGGGTGCTCCCTGTCGAGGCTATTGATTCTTCTTTGGTCACGGTGGTGAAATCACCGGAGGCCTCACTGTATTCCTGGGTCAGGAATCTCAGCTTCAGGTCGCGCGACAGCTCGAGCGGTCGTCCGTTGATGGTGAAATAGCGAATGGGTGAGGCGTTGCCATGAAACTGAAGCGTGGTTGAATTGCAGAAGTCGGCGTTGTCGGCTTCCACGGTTAATTCCTGCAGGTCGAGATAGTGGTTGGCGTAGTTCACAACCCAGAACATGCGCGACCGTCCGTTTTCCGTGATGGTGAATCCGGTGTCGGCCGCCGGGGCTGTGATGCTCCAGACGCTACCCTGGTGCGACAGTCCGCTGACGGGTGTGGCATACGCTCCTCCCTGACTGCTCCACTGCTCCCATGTCACTGTCGAGGAGGCCGACGTGGCGGTGTAGCTTATCGTGGCGTCACCGGCGCTGTTGTCAATGACAAAAACCGTTTCCAGTCCGGTGGTTTTATCTGGAGTGATGGCGATGGCGTTTCCGTTCGACACGGTGAAACTGACCTGTGCTGACGCTGTCAGGCCCGTGATTATCATGAGTATGCCGGCGATTTTTTTCATAACTCACAAAAATACTACTTTTTCAACCCATTTCCAAATAATCCATAGTTAAGAATGCTGAAAATACGCTGAAAGCAGTTGATATGTGAAATGATGTGTTAAAGGCTTGCAGCTTGGATTTTCCGGTGCTACGCAATTCTCCTGCGTTGTCATCACTGACTCCGCGGCACGGAGCCGTCAAACCCGGTCAACGCCATCCTTTGCCGCCGCAGTTCATGCATTTGCCCGATCCGTGGCACATGTTGCAGCGGACATTATCGTAGGCATATCCTGATCCGTGGCAACCGTTGCACACTCCGGTGTTGTTGCAGGCGCGACATGAATGGTCAACATCATCGACGTTGTCGCCGTATTGCGGAACATAGCCTCCACCGCCACCGTTGCGGGCTTCATACATGGCACGGAACCCCCTCAGCCACTGGCTTTTGTATGATTCAGGGTAAAAGCCTGTGTTCGCTATCCTGTACAGGGCCTGACGACACGACATGTCGCCCTTGCGGGCCCCTTCTTCATAGAACATCTGGGCCCACTCGGTGTCACGCGCTACCGATATGCCGAGCTCGTTCAACAAGCCCAAGGCTTCAAATGCGGGAATGTAGCCATGTGACTGCGCGTCATCGAAATATGTGTATGCTTCGTCGTAATTACCTTCATAGACGGCTTGCTGTCCTTTGAAATATAGCGCCATTCCCCGGCCCCATTCATAGGCTTGCTGGTTGCCGGAATTGTAGTTGTAGAACTGGGCGTCGGCGCTGACAAGTGAAACCAGCGCGAGCAATAGGGTGAAGAATTTTTTCATGATATTGTTGCTTGCGGTTTCGGTGTCTCACGATTTTTTCTCTATCTCAAGCTTCTTGAGCTCTCTGATGAGTTTTATCAACGCTACATTGGTGGTGCGGGCTATCACACGCTTGCGGTTGCCGGGGAAATGATAGCAGTCCACGAGCATGCGCCGCGGTGTCTTGATGGCTATGCAAACGGTGCCTACGGGTTTATTGGCTGTGCCCCCGTCGGGTCCGGCGATGCCGGTGGTTGCGATGCCGCATTCGGTGTGGGCCACACGTCGGGTTACACCTTCGGCCATCTGTTCGGCCACGGGCAGACTGACTGCGCCATATCGGTCGAGACTCTCCTGGCTTACTCCTAACAAGCTCATCTTCATGGAGTTGGAGTATGCTATGACGCCTCCTTCATAGTTCGATGAGCATCCGGGAATCAGTGTCAGCTGATGGGCTAAGTTGCCGCCGGAGCAGCTTTCGGCCGTAGCCAATTTCAGCCCGTTGCGGCTGAGCAATGTCAGCGCTATCTCGGCCAGAGGCTTATCCTCGTTCCAAACGACCTTGGTGCCGAATTCGGCCTCGATCTCTTTCTGTTTAGCGTCGAGCAGCCCGTCGAGCACCGACTTGTCCTTGTGCACTCCATCCAGACGCAGATGAACGTAGCCCTGCATCGGAAGATACGCCAGATGGATGAAGTCGGGCAGATTATCCTCGAAATTTTCCAGACGGCGCGCTATCTCTGATTCTATAACCTTGTAGATCAGCAGTGAACGGTGCTCAAAGTTGATGTCGTCGCCGAATTTGCGCAGAAGTTTGGGAAACACCTTGCGACGCATCATCTCGTTCATCTCGAAAGGTACGCCGGGGAGTGCCACCAGCACTTTGCCATCTTTTTCAAACCACATTACCGGCGCTGTGCCAACTTCGTTCTGAATTATCTCGCACGATGACGGCACGATCGCCTGCGAACGGGTCAACTCATTGATTTCAATGTGGCGATGGGCGCACACTTTCTCTATGTTGGCCATCACATCGGGGCTGAACACCGGCTCGCCGCCGAAAAATTCCATCAGTATCTGTTTGGTGATGTCATCCTTTGTGGGGCCGAGCCCTCCGGTGGTGATGATGACATCTGACGACATCAGAGCCTGAGTGACGGCTTTCCGTATCGACACGGGGTTGTCGCCGATGGTGCTGACGTGTGAAACTTGCCAGCTGGCTGAGGAAATAATGCGGGCGATATCACCTGAATTGGTATCAACTACTTGACCAAGAAGTAGTTCATCGCCTATAGCCACAATTGAAACTTTCATGGTTGTTTGTCGTTTAGGTTTAGATGGTTACGCGCGCATAAGGAGCGGCGTCATAAGGACAGAAATCCTTATTGAGATATTTGAAATAGCCCGCTATCGCCACCATGGCTGCATTGTCGGTGGTGAACGAGCGTTTTGGAATGAACGCTGTCAGATGGCGTTTGGCGCAATACTGCTCTATGGCGGCGCGTACGCCTGAGTTGGCCGATACGCCTCCGCCGATGGCGACGGTGCGCACACCGGTTTGACGAACCGCCTTGTCGAGTTTGTCGAGCAAGATGGCTATGATGGTGCTCTGGAGCGATGCCGCCAGGTCGGCCTTGTTCTGCTCAATGAAATCGGGATTGAGCTTTATGGCATCGCGAAGGGTGTAGAGAAATGAGGTCTTCAGTCCGCTGAAGCTATAGTCGAGTCCCGGAATGTGGGGTTTGGAGAATTTGAATCGGGTGGCGTCGCCCATGGCGGCCAGTCGGTCAATGTGCGGGCCTCCGGGATAGGGTAGCCCCATCACTTTGGCGCACTTGTCGAAGGCCTCGCCGGCGGCGTCGTCAATGGTTTGTCCAAGCACTTCCATCTCGCTGTAGCTCTTGACGAGGATTATCTGCGAGTTACCACCGGAAATCAGGAGGCAGATAAATGGAAATTCCGGCACCACATCGTCGGCTTGCTCGCGGACGAAGTGCGACAGAACATGCCCATGCAGGTGGTTGACATCAACCATCGGCACACGCAATCCCAGCGACAATCCCTTGGCGAACGAGGTTCCAACCAACAGCGATCCCAACAGTCCAGGGCCTCGGGTGAAAGCGATGGCGCTGATCTCCGACTTGTCGACTCCGGCGCGTTTGAGCGCGGTGTCAACAACCGGGACGATGTTTTGCTGGTGCGCGCGTGAGGCAAGTTCGGGAACCACGCCCCCGTACTCTTCATGAACGCTCTGGCTCGCAAGCACATTGCTGCGGAGTATTCCGTCGGTGATGACGGCGGCTCCGGTGTCGTCACATGATGATTCTATTCCGAGAATTGTTGCGGACATCTTCTTCATTTGGATTTTACGCTACAAAGTTACAAACAAATTTTGGCATAAGCAATTTGTTTGACAAATAATTGTAATGATTTCGCAATAACCCCGGAATCCTTACCCGGATGCCATCCCCGACATTCAAAATTCAACATAACGTACAGACACACCTAAAGAGAGTGTATCAAAACTTCCGTTTTGACACACCCTCTGTTATAATTTCTGTCAGGTGGAATTATTTTCCTGCGATAGAGCAAGAAACTGTCAGGCGAAGACGGCCTTTAGCACGACGGCGTGAGAGCACTTTGCGGCCTTCGGGTGTTGACATTCTTTCACGGAAACCGTGTTTGTTAACTCTTTTTCTGTTAGAGGGTTGAAATGTTCTTTTCATTGCCTATGATATTTTTTTTATTATTTTCAGCCTTTATGTTTGTTGCTAATTGCACATTTGGGAGTGCAAAGATAGGAATTTTTTTTAAGTTTTGCAACGTAAATTGTTAATTTCTTGATTTTTTTGTGCTCCGGAGTCTCGTTTTTCCCTTTCTGACCCTCTCGGCTCTATCGTTCGGCACGCATAGGGTTGTTCAAAAAGTCGTCGTAGGCCAGTTTTATCCCTTCGGGAAGCTCGGTGCGGTAGTTCCATCCCAACGCATGCGCCTTTGAAACATCGAGCAGCTTGCGGGGGGTGCCGTTAGGGCGGGTGGTGTCCCAGCGAATCTCTCCGTCATAGCCTACGGTCTGTGCTACCAACTCGGTTAATTCCTTTATGGTCAGCTCTTTGCCGGTGCCGGCATTGACTGTCTCATTGCCTGAATAGTTGTTCATCAGGAACACGCACAGGTTGGCCAGATCATCGACATAGAGAAACTCGCGCAATGGCGATCCGTCGCCCCAGCATGTCACTTCGGCAAGACCCTGTTGTTTCGCCTCGTGGAAACGGCGTATCAGAGCGGGTAACACATGGGAGTGCTCTGGATGGTAGTTGTCATTTGGCCCGTAAAGATTGGTCGGCATCACGGAAATATAGTCCGTGCCATATTGGCGGTTGAGATATTCGCAATATTTCAAACCTGATATTTTGGCAAGGGCGTAGGCCTCATTGGTTTTCTCCAGTTCCGAAGTCAGCAGGCAGCTTTCGGGCATCGGCTGCGGTGCCATGCGGGGATAAATGCACGACGAACCCAAAAACAGCAGCTTCTTCGCGCCGCTGCGCCATGCGGAGTGAATGACGTTCATCTCAAGCATCATGTTCTGATACATGAAGTCGGCCGGAGCGGTGTTGTTCGCAACGATGCCACCGACTTTGGCCGCGGCTAAGAACACATATTCCGGACGTTCTTCTTCAAAGAACCGCTCAACACCCCGCTGGTCGGTCAAATCAAGCTCAGCGTGTGTCCGGGTGATGATGTTGGTGTAGCCCTGGCGTTTCAGCTCCCGGACAATGGCCGAACCGACCATGCCGCGGTGGCCAGCCACATAAATTTTTGATTCGGAGTTCATTTTACTATACCTTTTTCAAGATATTCGGCGAGATTGGTGCGCGCATGCTCACCGGCCCGTTCGGCGGCGATCTTGGCCATGTCGGCGT
>JAXJVW010000052.1:0-10848 GCA_036308365.1 Muribaculaceae bacterium | reverse complement strand
TTTGAGCGGCGAGTGGATGAGTCTGAGAAAATCGTCGCTCCCGTCCGCGGGGGCTAAAATCATTTCAGCCTACTGACCCCGGGCGGCAAACCCTGACCAATCTGACATTTGACAATGAAAAAAAATATCATAGCACTGATTCTGATCACGCTGGCCGCGGCGCTCCCCTCATGCCACGAGGTGGAGGAGTTCGAGAACACCCCCAGGGGCAACTTCCGCGCCCTGTGGACGATTCTCGACCAGCACTATTGCTTCTTTGAACAGAAGGGGGTCGACTGGAACGAGATAGGGCGCAGGTATGACAGCCGCATCTATCCCGACATGACCCGTCAGGAGCTGTTCCAGGTGTGCGGTGACATGCTCGACGAGCTTCAGGACGGCCACACCAATCTCGTGGCACCGTTCAATGTGTCGTACTACAGGAAATGGTGGAGCGACTATCCGCAGAACTTCAACGAGCGGATAATCCAGGAGTCATACTTCAACTTCAACTATCTCCAGGCGGCCGGCATGACCTACGGCATTCTGACCGAAAACATAGGCTACATCCGCTATGCGTCATTCTCACAGGGGGTGGGCGACGGCAATCTCGACCATATCCTCAGCTATTTGGCCACTTGCAACGGACTGATCATCGACATCCGCGACAACGGAGGCGGCAACATAACCAACGTGGAGAAAATCGTGGCCCGGTTCATAACCGGGCGCACCCTGGCCGGCTACATCATGCACAAGAACGGCCCGGGCCACGGTGACTTCTCGAAGCCCTATGAATACTACATCGATCCGGCCGGAAAGGGGCGCGTCATGTGGGGCAAGCCGGTGGTCGTTCTGACCAACCGGTCGACATTCAGCGCCGCCAACAACTTCGTGTCGGTGATGAAATATCTTCCCCAGGTGAAAATCGTGGGAGCGCGGACCGGCGGCGGCTCAGGCATGCCGTTCAACTCCGAACTCCCCAATGGGTGGGGGATACGCTTCTCCGCGTCGCCCGTGCTCGACCCCCGCGGGCAGTCAACCGAGGAGGGGATAGACCCCTCGCCTGGCTGCGAGGTCGACATGGATCCGCAGCAGGCTCTGCGAGGTGTCGACACCATTCTGGAATTCGCCATAAACATTCTTGAAAAATGAAAAATCTCATATTTATATATGTAACAGCATTGTGCGCGCTGCTTCTGCCGGCATGTGTCCGGACGGCGTCGCAGCCTGCGGCCGACATGTCCGGCGACACCATCACCCACCATGCGCAACTGCTGACCATGGTTAAGAAAAACGGTGTGGTGGTGGCCGAAATCACCGATCCATGGAACCGTCCGGCGATTCTGCAGCGTCTGGTGCTCATCCCCGAAGGCTACGAAGGTGACCCCGGCATCGAAGGAACCCGCATCACTTGCCCGGTGAAGAAATCCATGGTCAGCTCCGTGATGTTCGCCCAGGCCATCGATGAACTCGGCGCCACCGGGTCCATAGCAGCCGTGTCTGATGCCGAATATTTCAAGAACCCCAACGTCAGGAAAGCCATCGACTCAGAGATTATAACCTCCGTAGGGTCATCCATGGAGCCCAACGCCGAACTGATCATAGCCACCGGCCCCGACGTGATTCTGGCCAACCCCTATCAGAACGCCGGCCATGGAGTGATGCAGACCCTCGGCATACCCATAGTGGAGATGGCCGACTACATGGAACCCACACCGCTGGGGCGCGCCGAATGGATCAAACTCCTCGGGGCACTCTACGGAAACAGCCGGTGCGCCGACTCCATTTTCGACGCAACAGCGCTCAACTACAGCCGGTGGATGAAACGGGTGCCATCATCACGCCCTACCGTCCTGACCGAGATGCCGTTCAACGGAGTGTGGTTCGTTCCCGGCGGAAACTCCTACATGGCCCGCATAATTGCCGACGCAGGAGGCGACTATCTATGGAAAGAGAACACTGACGCCGGGTCGCTTCAGCTCGACTTCCCCACGGTGTTCGATAAAGCCCACGACGCGCGGTTCTGGTTCATCAAAACCGACAAATCGCCGTTCACCTACGCCGACCTCAAAGAGCTCTACCCCCTGAATGAACGCTTCGAAGCCTACAAAAACAAAAACGCCTACTATCTCGACACCTCGCGGAGCACCTTCTTTGAAGAGATGTCAATTCACCCCGACAGGCTTCTGCGCGACTTTGTCATAATCATGCATCCCGACAGCGCCGACGGCCAGTCGCCCGCCTACTATCACCCCGTGGAATAACCCTCCCTTACTGCTCCTCCAGCTCCCGATGAAAGCACTGCGGTCAATAACACTCATAATCCTCCCGTTGCTCCTGTTCCCGGCATGCATGCTGTGGGGCAGCGTCGACATACCCCCCTCACAGGTGCTCACCATCCTAACCGGTGGCACCCCCGAGAGCCACGTGTGGCAGGTCATAATCATGGAGTCGCGCCTCCCCATGGCCTTGTGCGCCATGCTCGCCGGTGCCGCCCTCTCGGTGGCCGGACTGCTGCTCCAGACCACATTCAACAACCCCCTGGCCGGTCCATCGATTTTGGGAATATCGTCAGGTGCGAGCCTGGGCGTGGCCTTGGTCATGCTTGCCCTGGGTGGGGCCGTGACCTCCTATGGCATTGGCTACTACGCAGCCGTGGTAACCGGAGCCATGGCCGGAGCCATGGCCGTGCTGCTCACACTGCTCATCTTCTCGCGCATGGTCAAGTCAACACCCATGCTCCTGATCGTGGGCATTCTCGTGGGCTACCTGACCTCGTCGGCCATATCGCTGCTCAACTTCTTCGCCACTCAGGAAGGGGTACACTCCTTCGTCATATGGGGCATGGGCTCCTTCGCCGGAATAACATGGTCGCGCCTGACAATCTTCGCCGCCGTCGGAGTGACCTCCCTGCTGCTCACGCTGCTACTCGTCAAACCCCTCAACGCCCTGCTCCTGGGTCCCCGCTACGCTGAAAGCATGGGAGTCAACATACAGCGCACCCGCAACGCCCTCATCCTCCTGTCAGGACTGCTCACGGCGGCCGTCACCGCATTCTGCGGACCCATCGGCTTTCTCGGTCTCGTGGTGCCACACATAGCCCGCCTGTGGATGAAAACATCGAACCACGCCATCCTGCTCCCCGCAACCGCCCTCACCGGTTCGTCGCTCGGACTCCTATGCACCCTCCTCAGCGTGCTCCCCGCGAAAACCGAGGTGGTGCCAATCAACGCCATAACCCCCATCATAGGCATTCCCGTGATAATCTACATCATCCTTGCCCGCAAACGCCTCCATTACTTCAACTGATGAACGCCATCGAACTGCAAAACCTCAGTTGTGGATACTCACCCACGAACATCATCCTGTGCGATCTGTGCGGGACGCTCCACCATAGCTCACTGACAGCCCTGCTCGGCGAAAACGGCATAGGCAAGTCAACACTGTTGCGAACAATCTGCGGTGTGCAGCCCGGCTACGGCGGCCAGCTGCTCGTTGAGGGAGAACCCCTGTCAGACATGCAGCCACGCAGGCTCGCTCGCACCATCAGCATAGTCAACACCGATGTCACCGGTGCCGGAGGCCTCACCGTGGAAGAACTCGTGGCCCTGGGACGTCATCCATTCACCGGATTCTTCGGACGCCTCACACGCTACGACCGCGACATCGTCACCCACGCCCTGCGCCAGGTGGGGATGAACCACGCCCGCAACAGCTTTGTGGCCACGCTCAGCGACGGCATGCGCCAGAAAGTGATGATTGCGAGGGCGCTGGCGCAGACAACCCCCATAATCATTCTCGACGAGCCGACAGCCTTCCTCGACGCCGCCAGCCGCATCGAAACGTTGCAGCTGCTCCGCGATCTCGCCGTGACCCGGCAGAAAGCCATACTCATCTCAACCCACGACATAGGCCAGGTGCTCCCCCTCGCATCACACCTGTGGCTGCTCACCCACAGCCGACGCCTCGTCACCGGACCGACAGCCTCCCTCACTTCGCAGCCCGAAATCATGGACACCCTTTTCGGTGACCGTCCGGTCAAATTCGATCCCGTCCGTAACGATTACCGATAACTGTCTGATTCTCATAAGTTCCACTTTTTTCTTTAAAGATCGATTTCCCCGAAAAAAAAATTTGTAGATAGAAAAATTTTATCTACCTTTGGGGGAATTCCGCCTAACAATCTATATAACTGATTTTTACCGAAAAATAAGACATAGACTCGTTTTTAACTAATTTAGTAAGATTCATCATCTTGTCAGACACGTATGCACTTCACAAACAACTTATCACAGCTTCTGAAATATTCAGTCATTCTCGCACTATCTATCGTCGCGGCCAACAGCCTGCGGGGAGCGGTCAACCCCGACTTGACATCGCCGCGAATCGGCGACCAGGCTCCCGTTGCGAAATTGAAACAGGCGCCATCATTCACAGATTCACTGTCGCTCAGCCCCGATCTGACCGATGTCAATGTGGACTATTATGTGGATTTGTATGTTTGGCAACCGTCGAAAGCCGACACCGTGGCTACCTGCGTCATGGGCATTGGCAGGAACATCCTGGCGCTCCGGTCGCACGGCGACACACTGTGGCAAACAGCGAGATTCTCTCCCGGACATGCCCGTTATTTCGACCTGCCACCGACATTCAATGTGCCGGGCACCACGCCTCTGACCGAAACCGTCAGATCGCACGGTCACGGCGACGACATAGGCAGATACACCTCTGACGGCACCCAGACTTCAAGACTGTTCCAGGGCCTGACATTGGTTGCCGAAGATGGCGACACACTCAAAAATGTTGAGTGCGTGCAGAAGGAAATAAACGAGAGGTTTGTGTTTGACAACGGTGAGACCAACCTCAGCCGTTCGACTATCAGAAAATGGTTCGCTCCGGGCTACCGCTATCCGTTGCTCTTCAACATGAAAAACGTTCTGTTAAATGAAAACGCCGACACTTTGGATGTCGACACAATGTGGTATGCAATGACACCATGGATGCAGGAATATTATATCAGGGAAGACAGCGACAACGAGGAATCCCGTCAGTGGCAAACCCGTCAGCGACAGCGGAGCAACCCCTCCGCCACAGTCAAACACGCACGTTCCCCGATTCCTCCTCAAAATGGAGTGAAACACGACTCCGAACTTAAAACATTGACAGTGACAGTGTCAGTCACGGAAGCTCAGGACATAGACAGTTGGAATGACTATTATAATTACACTCTTTGTGACATCTCCGGCAAAGTGTATAATTCCAGTGGAATGATAACAAGGAAGCTGTGCGTGCCGAAGGACACATTCACAATTGACATAAAAGATCTTCCCCCGGGCGATTACATCCTCAACGTGTCCTATATTGGTGACCCCATAGTATTTAAATTCAAAGTGCAGTGACCATGCGGGGACTTTTCCGACACATAATGCTGGTCATGGCGCTGGTGCACCACATCTCCGCAGGCGCTGATCCGCATGGCAACTACATCAAAGCCTTCAGCTATCTCGACCCTACGGGCAATGATGCTTCGGCGCGTGTGACCGCCACATATTTCGACGGACTGGGTCGTGAGCGCCAGCGTGTGGAAATAGCTTCGGGTGGTAACGGAGAAAACATTGTGTGGCGCACCGACTATGACCGCCGTGGTAATCCCGGCAGGAAATGGCTGCCCGTGGCCACGGACGCCATTGTGGCGGGTGACGGTGAATTCCTTGCCGCAATCAAGGAAATGTACGGCGATGACGAGATCCCCTACACCTCCTACGGCTACGACCTCACAGGCATGAACCGGCTCAAGGAAGAAACCGGACCTGGCAGATTCTGGCAGAAACATGGCAAAAAAGTGACATGGCACAAAAATACCCCCACCGGACAGTACTCATGCGTGATGCTCATAGCCCGCAAGGACGGTTCGGTTCAGGCGAAAGGGAAATATCCGGTCTACTCACTGAGCGTGACCGAGACCTCCGGCACCGACGGACTGCGGACACTGCGTTTCGACAATCGCACCGGCAAAACAGTCATGGAACGAGTAATAGGCCCCGATGGAGAAACCGCCGACACACGGTTCGTCTATGACGTCCGTGGCGATCTGCGTTGCGCCATCTCCCCTGAAGGTTCGAAGCTGCTGCCTGAGCAGGGCGATGTCGATAATTCCATACTCGACGACTACGGCCAACGCTACGACTATGATTTGTGGCACAGATGCGTGATGAGCAAAGCCCCTGGTTGCGGATCAGTGGAATATGTCTACAACAAGATGGGAGCGGTGTGCTTCGAGAGCACAGCCGCGCAACGCCGGTCCGGAACGTGGACCGTCATCAAATATGACCGTCACCGCCGTCAGGCCGTCAAAGGCACCGCCAGCATGCCGGGGGCCACACGCGCGAGCCTGCAGCGGCAATACGGCGACTCGTTGATGCAGGAGCGCTTCATCGCCGACCTGAACACAGCCGAGTCCACCCTACAGTACACCAACGATTGCGGACCCGCCGATTTCGAACCCTACATGGCATGGTACTACGACGACTATGAATTCATATGTTTCGGAAACGAGGCGATTAAATCGCGCCTCACAGCGACAGTATCCGAAGGATACACGCAAAAAAACAACCTCACCGGCACTGCGATGCGCCTGAACGGCAACGGCGGCGTGTGGGTCACAGCAACCAGACATGACCACCGCGGACTTCCAACCCACCGCTATCTCTGGGATCTGTACCTTCAGTCATACCGCCACTCAGTGCTGAACACCTATGACTTCGCCGGTAACCTGACTCAATCCGAAGAATCGATCGAGGAAATGACCGAGCAGACCGTCATAAGCCGACACACAGCCATCACCCGCACCGACTACGACCACTATGGCCGGGCGCTGAAAACAACCCTGCGTATCGACAATCAACCCGAACTGACCATAGCCACCTACGCCTACGACGCCTTAGGACGGCTGAGCCTCGAAACAGGCGCTGTCACCACCGGCTACGACTACGACATACGCTCAAACCTCATCGACATCCATTCCGAGCATTTCCGTCAGCGGAGTGTGTATGAGATGGTGCCCGAAAACGACATCCCCGTAAGCCACACCGGCATAAACGCCCTCACCACGGCATGGTTCGACGGGCAGGACGCCGCCGGATCATACGTCAAATCAGAGAGGTTCAGCTACAATGGACTGGGCCATTATAAATCCTCGGTCTGCGACAACGGAGAAATCAGCGAGGAAATCGTCACCGACCTCGACGCCAATGTCCTCGAGATAAAACGTAAATACAACGGCGATGTGGTCCAGGACGCCGTCCTGCAATATGACGGTGGCAAAAACACCGCCGTCTCCGACTGCTCATCTCCCTATTGGTCCGACCACGTCGGACGTTTCCCCGCCGGGGACTATGAAATCAGATACGACATAAGCGGAAGGATCACGGCCGACGCTACGCGCGACATAGAGTCGGTCATATATCACCCCTTCGCCAATCTCCCCTACAGGATAAGCATGGGTGACGGTAATTACACCGTCAGAAATCACTTCCCTGACGGCACCCTGTTGAGTAGCACCCGCACGGCGCGCACAATCCAGACCATCACCAGCATAACCTCCAGCGGGGACACCATAATTCGTCAGCGCCCATGGACCCAGTCCATGACGTCACACTACATTGGCAACTTCGAGTGCCGGGGCGGTGACAACTACTTCTACATCACTCCGCAAGGCCACTACGACCTGAAGAAAGGACAGCACTTTTGGTTCCAGCGCGACCGCCTGGGATCAACCGTGGCCGTCTACGATTCCGTCGGAAACATCCTCCAAACCACGGCCTATTATCCGTCAGGCACCCCTCATCAGTTGCAATTCTCGGCCATAGCCACCAAATTCGACGACCAAACCGACCGTCTCCACATAGGCAACCGCTGGCTCAGCCTCTCGGGAATAAACCTCTACGACAACACCGCTCGCCTCCACGACCCCCTGCTGATGCACTATGGTGCACCCGATCCACTCTTCTTCAAATTCCCCGGTTACTCACCGTGGTCTCATTGTGGGGGAGACCCTGTGAACAACGTGGATTTATTTGGTATGGATATATATAACGTAAAAGGTGAAGTACTTAAGGATACTACTGGTGTGGATATTGTGGTTATAACAAAAGATTCCAATAAAAATAATATTCAAAAAATCTTGGAAAAAAATAAATCAATTCCACTGCCCTCTCAAGAGGTCTTGTCCAGTATGAAAGAAATGATGGAGTTGACAAAAAAAAAGAAAAAAGAAACGAAGGGTAAAGACAGAACAGAATATGGACTTTCTGTTTATGAAGATGGAACAATAAGTAAAATTGAGATTGGGGAACAAGGATCGGTTAGTGTTCGTCAAGGTTATATCACAGATGGCGGGGAACCCATAGACAAGTCATATGACATACATACGCATCCGGCTAATGGTACTAAACCATTAGAGCCTTCCACAGATGATCGAAAAAGTCTTGGAACAAGCGGAGTTGGAGTGATATTAACTGATTATAAAAATCAAAGTATTGTTTTTTATGATAAAGAAAAAAAAATAACAATGAAATTTAATACATTTTTAAATACATTTACTGAAATATCCAAAGGTAAGAAAAAATTGTGAATCGATCTTAATCATCAAGTAACTTTTATAATGTATTGACTCGATAAACGTTATAATAATCTGGGGAAAATATATATCTAAAAAAGGGTTTATGAAAAAAACACCGCTAATATTGTTAACATCCATCATGCTTTCTGCATATAGCTACGTCGCATACGGTGACATTGAATATGGTAGTGAACAGCACGGGTTGAGGGAAAATGATGGACGTGAAGCCTTTATTTATTATACCATCACACCGCAAGTTATATCGGAGGCTTACAAAAACTCCAAATTCAATGGAGGATATGAATGGCTATCAATTAATTTAACGCAAAAAATAGATCACGATACGGTTACATTCGTTGATAAACAGACAACAAACTATCTGGAGACGCAATTTATTTTTGAGTACAAATTCTATTATCAGGGTATTCGTGAAATAAATTACAGTGAGGATAATGCAAAAATTTATGCATTATCCTCAGATCAATATTTAGGTATAATTCAGTCAGAATATCATTGCGAAGACGATGTCATATTTGATAAAGATGATATCATAGATTGTGTGGAAAGTTTTTACTTAGACGAACTGGCCAAAGATGAGAAAGATGCCAAATATAGAATAATGTACGAAAAAGTAGTTCACAGTGGAT
This sequence comes from Muribaculaceae bacterium, assembly GCA_036308365.1. Lineage (GTDB taxonomy): Bacteria > Bacteroidota > Bacteroidia > Bacteroidales > Muribaculaceae > CAJUPY01. The sequence goes on along the minus strand of JAXJVW010000052.1, from coordinate 1,602 downwards.
CGAACCGGGTTTCATTCGCATTGAGGGATAATGCAAACTATCAATTCTATTTTTTTAACATCGATTTGGACAGATTGAACGAAATCGAGGAGATGTTGAAAACCTTCCGTTACAAACACTACTTCATTTCGCCAATTGAAGCCCCGGCCGTCGATTACGCCTCGACCGACATTCTGCAGCAGTTCGAGAAATTTAAACCAAAGTTACTGGAATATAAACAAAATCAGCAGAATAATGAAATCTAAAATCACACTAAATTCAAATATCTAAAGACGGATTAATCCCTTATGAAAAAATTACTTACGGTTATTATCACATTAATTATATCCCTGTCTGCTAAAGGCTTTATGGATGTTGAATTAGGTAACTATAGACTTGATTATGAAAGAGAGTTTGCTGGTGGGTTCATTGATATAGAAACCTCCGAAAAGATTGAGTTTATAGAGATAGATGGAAAAATCAGGTATTTAAACAATGATATGGAAAATGAATCCTTCATTGTGTTTTCAATTTTAAAAAAAATAGATGATTATTTCCTGGTACTGGCTTGGAATTCTTTCCCCGGAGATTATTTAGGGGCTGGATTTGTATCGGTCACTGCCCCCATACATATATTTCTCAAGCATTACCCATTTGAAAAAGAAGAAATTACTGATTATTATGGAGATATTCGGCTTTTCAAAGAACCGTCCTATGATTCTGAATATCGGGTCATGAAGAATCCGAGAGAAGCAAAAATAATTGATGTTTGTGGAAAATGGTTGAAAATACAATATAAGGAAGGAGATCAGATTATCGAGGGCTGGCTTTCAGAATTTGAACAATGTCCGAATGTATATAGCACCTGTTGCTGAACTGTCATGGGTTCATTGTGTAAACCACACGATCATTAAATTCTCAGATAAACAAACTCAAATCCTGATTTAACATGAAAAAAACACCGCTGATATTGTTAACAGCCATCATACTTTCTGCATATAGCAACGTAGCATACGGTGACATTGAATATGGTAGTGAACCGCACGGGTTGAGGGAAGATGATTGGCGTGATGCCGTTGTTTATTATACCATCACTCCACAAGATATATCGAAAGCTTACGAAAACTCCAAATACGATGGTAGATTTGGAGATGCGGTAATGTATGGGAAACTAACAATACATAACGATACGGTTACACTTAGTAAGAAAGTTAAAACAATTTATCTGGAGACACAATTTTTTTATGAATACAAATTCTTTTACCCTGATATTCGTAATTTATATTTTAGTGATTATCAAGAAAGTGTATATGAATTAAAATCAGACCAATATCTCATAATCAATCGCTCACCTTTATCTGGTGGAGGCTTGAATACAATATGCAATGAAAGACAGCGAGAGGTAACCGCAATCCAATATCAGTTGGAATTATTCGCCGAACGTAAATCCAGCAAAATATACGAAAAAACAATTCACAATGACACGAACCGGGTTTCATTCGCATTTGAAGATAATGCAGGCTACGAATTCTATTTTTTAAACATCGATTTGGACAGATTGAACGAAATCGAGGAGATGTTGAAAACCTTCCGTTACAAACACTACTTCATTTCGCCAATTGA
>JAXJVW010000051.1:0-6196 GCA_036308365.1 Muribaculaceae bacterium | reverse complement strand
TCAAAGACAAGATAAAATAAATTTTAAACAGTTTCTTATTTCTCTCCGCGAATTCTATTATGAAATCCTTCAAACGGCTCATTTATCATAGGCCCTGACCGCAAATCTGGACCATATCGCCACTTTCGTTCTTTCATCACCCGGCCGAACTGAGTGAATCTCAGATTGTTTTGAGAATTATTCAGGAGGAACAAACGCAAATTTACTACTCAACAATGATTAATTCAAATAAACTCATGTTAATTATTGTTAATCGCAACTATTTTTCCACATATTTTCACCTATCTTTGTAAAACGCACTAAATCAATTACTTAATTTTTATTAATTCACCCCTTTATTACAACTATGCTGAAGACACTATCTCTGTTTTTATCTTTGTTCATGCTGTTTCAGCTGCAGGCCTTCGCCAATAATAAGGACTATTATTCGAAAGCCACGGCAACCGCCTCCGGACAAGGAAAAGTCTATGTCACCATCAGCGAACCTGACAGCGCTTTCCCCGACGGCATCTTCGACCTCTACGGACGAAAAGTGGAACACACCGTTCCCGGAAACCTCTCCAATTCAAACGGCCGCAAGTTTATCGCGCGATAACAGCATCTGACCGTTCCGCCTGACTGCCTCAGGTCAGTCTGACCCAACCGCACAAGGCCGTTAAATCAGGCCTCGCACAACGCCATCGCCCCCGCAACCTGACTCACTCAGGTGCGGGGGCGAAGTCATTTTTATTGCCTGAGAAATTCCATGCTGCGGGGCCCTGTGGCCACCACCACCGTCAAATCTTTCCGGCCAGACTTTTCCGCTCAATCAGATTCGCTGCCACGGTGTCGGCCGTCTGAACCAGTCCGACCAGCGGGTAAAGGTCACGCGCTTTGTTGATCGAACCCACGGTTTCCGAACTCTGGAAAGCGAGGTCCCACGCACCCATGTGCCACCGGATGGCACATATCTCATCGTCATTGAGCAGCAAGCCCGAGCTCAGAAGCAGTATGACCGACTTCTCCCCATGCCCCACCGGCAGGTCGGAGTAGTCGATGTTATAATCCTCAACGGTTTCCCACATTCCAATCTCGTTCTTCACCTTACGGCTCACACGGCGATAGATCCTCGACTTGCAAACGTCATGGAGCAACGTGGCAATGGCTATGCTGTCGTCAGGAATGCTCTCCATCACGTCGCCGCGACGGTCCATAAGCCCGTTTTTCAGCATCATCGCCGCATGATAGACATTGAGCGAGTGCTCAACCAGTCCGCCGGGATAGCACATATGATTCTTTTTCGACGCCGGAGCCTCGAAAAAGCCCCACGCCTCCAGATCCTCTATCACATAATCTATGCCATCGCGGTCAGTCGCCTTGAGCAGCGCTATGAATTCTTCTTTATTCGTCATACTCATTATATTATATGTAACATATTATATGTAACGGGTTCATTATAATTAACCGGGGGGCCACACCTCCACACACTGTGCGGATGCGGCCCCCGGGCTATTTGTTTCGAAAAATCGTTCCGAGATTATTCAGCGATTTTCGCCTTGAGGAATTCGCGGTTCAAACGGGCGATGTTGCTCAGTGAGATGTTCTTCGGACATTCAGCCGCACAAGCACCGGTGTTGGTGCAGTTACCGAAACCGAGCTCATCCATCTTGGCAACCATGGCGCGGGCGCGGCGGGCGCGCTCAACCTGACCCTGGGGAAGCAGTGCGAACTGGCTTACCTTGGCCGACACGAAGAGCATGGCCGAACCGTTTTTACATGCGGCCACACAAGCGCCACAGCCAATGCAGGTCGCTGAGTCCATAGCCTCGTCGGCAACTTCCTTGCTGATGGGGGTTGAGTTTGCGTCGGGGGCGCCACCGCAGTTGAACGAAACGTAGCCGCCGGCCTGCTGAATCTTATCGAACGCGTTGCGGTCGACCATGAGGTCGCGGATCACAGGGAACGCGGCCGAACGCCACGGTTCGATGGTGATGGTGTCCTCATTGTTGAATTTACGCATGTGGAGCTGGCAGGTGGTGATACCCTGAACGGGACCGTGGGGGTGACCGTTGATGTAGAGTGAGCACATGCCGCAGATACCTTCACGGCAGTCGCTGTCGAACACTACAGGTTCCTCACCTTTTTCCACGAGCTGCTGATTGAGCATGTCGAGCATTTCGAGGAAAGAAGTTCCGGTTGAAACATTCTCAACACGGTAGTTCTGGAACGAGCCCTTCTCTTTAGGACCACGTTGACGCCAGATTTTAAGATTTACGTTTATATTTTTTTCCATTGTGGTAATACTCTAAAGATTATGACTTGTAGTTACGTGTCTGAACTTGGATTGCCTCATATTTCAGATTTTCCTTGAGCAGGATGGGTTTAGCGCCATCGCCGGTGTATTTCCAGCAGCTTACATACATGTAATCCTTGTCGTTACGGGCTGCCTCACCGTCGGCGGTCTGGTATTCCTCACGGAAGTGAGCACCACATGACTCATTACGGTTAAGCGCGTCGATAGCCATCATCTTGCACATCTCGAGGAAGTCTTCCAGACGGAGCGCCTTCTCAAGCTCGGTGTTCATGGTGTCGGCCGAACCAACGATGCGGAGGTCTTTGTAGAATTCCTTGCGAACCTCTTCAATTTCGTCGAGAGCCTTAACCAGGCCCTGGAGTGTGCGGCCCATACCAACGAGTTCCCACATCACGTGGCCCAGTTTCTTGTGGAGTTCATCAGGTGATTTTGTTCCCTTGATGTTCATCAGTTTCTGGATACGCTCGCGAACCGCTTTCTCTGCCTTGTCGAACTCAGGGGTGTCAGTGGTGAACTTGGGCACCTTGATCTGGTCGCTGAGGTAGTTCTGCATTGTGTAGGGGAGCACGAAATAACCGTCGGCCAAACCCTGCATCAGAGCCGAAGCACCGAGGCGGTTACCACCGTGGTCAGAGAAGTTACATTCACCGATGGCAAACAGACCCTTGATTGAGGTCTGGAGCTCGTAGTCAACCCAGATACCACCCATGGTGTAGTGGCTGGCAGGGAAAATCATCATCGGAGTCTCGTAGGGGTTGTCATCAGAAATCATCTGATACATGTCGAACAGGTTGCCGTAGCGGTCGCGCACCGCAGCCTCGCCGTCACGCTGGATGGCATATTTGAAGTCGAGATAAACGGCGTTGCCGGTTCCAACACCGTAGCCTGCGTCGCAACGTTCCTTGGCGGCGCGGCTGGCGATGTCGCGGGGACAGAGGTTACCGAAAGCGGGATAGCGGCGTTCCAGATAGAAGTCGCGGTCCTCGTCGGGGATGTCAGTCGGACGTTTCTTGCCGGCGCGGATAGCTTCGGCATCTTCTTTCTTTTTCGGAACCCAGATGCGGCCGTCGTTACGGAGCGATTCGCTCATAAGGGTCAGTTTTGACTGGTCCTCACCATGAACGGGGATACATGTGGGGTGGATCTGTGTGAACGCGAGGTTAGCCAGGTAGGCACCTTTCTTGAACACCTGGATGGCGGCTGAGCCGTTGCAACCCATGGCGTTGGTTGAAAGGAAGAACGCGCGTCCGTAGCCACCGGTTGCCAGAACCACAGCATGTGCGGCGTAGCGTTCGATTTCGCCGGTGATGAGGTTACGGACAATGATACCGCGGGCTCGGCCGTCGATGATAACCAGGTCGAGCATCTCGCGACGGTTGTAGCTCTTAACCTTACCTTTTTCAATCTGGCGGTTGAGCGATGAGTAGGCACCGAGCAGAAGCTGCTGGCCTGTCTGACCTTTGGCGTAGAATGTACGTGACACCTGTGCGCCACCGAATGAACGGTTGGCCAGCAGACCGCCGTATTCACGGGCGAAGGGAACACCCTGCTGAACACACTGGTCGATGATGTTGTTCGACACCTCGGCCAGACGGTAAACGTTGGCTTCACGGGCTCGGAAGTCTCCACCTTTGACTGTGTCGTAGAACAGACGATAAACCGAGTCACCGTCGTTCTGATAGTCCTTGGCTGCATTGATACCACCCTGTGCTGCGATTGAGTGGGCGCGGCGGGGTGAGTCCTGAATGCACATATTTATTACGTTGAAACCCATCTCGGCCAGTGTGGATGCTGCTGAAGCACCTGCCAGACCCGTACCAACGACGATGATGTCGAGGTGACGCTTGTTGGCGGGGTTGACGAGTTTCTGGTGTGCCTTATAGTTTGTCCATTTGTCCGCGATTGGACCTTCGGGGATTTTAGAATCTATCTGGAATTCGGGTAATGCCGAAGATTCGATGTCGGCATAGTCTTTCATAATGGGAGTAGAATCGATCATCCCTTCCAGTTTCTTGTAGTCAGCCATATCGATTATTCATTATTAGATTCAACATTTTCTTTTACTTTGGCGCAGCATGAGTCACCTTCGGCCTGGCATTTGCCTGCGCACTGGCCCTGTGACAGCGAGTCGCCCTGGCAACATTTGCCTTCGGCCTGGCAGCACTGACCACCCTGGCCACACTCTGTCTCGGCCTGGCAGCAGGGGGCGATTTCACCTTCTTCGAGAGCTATGGCCTCTTTCATCTCCTGATACTGTTCCTGGAGCACGGGGCATTTCAGGTAAGTCTCATTCTTGGCGTTGAGAGTGAACACAACAGCTTCGGCAATGAACAGAAGCACAACGATTGATGTCCACCAGTTGGCAATGCTTTTCAAACGCTCGAACCAAACACGGCCGTTCCATCCGCATGACTGGAACATTGACCAGAATCCGTGGGTCATGTGGAACCACAGGGCGATGAAGCCGATCAGATAGATGGGCAGAGTGTACCATTCGCCGAATGCCATCTGAATGAACAGGGTGCCGGCTGCCGGAGGAACAGTCTCGCCACAGCCACACTCAACGAGGTTACCGGTGATTTCAGCAAACTGCATCTTGTACCAGAACTGGATGCCATGGATGGCAAGGAACGCCAGAACAACGATACCCAGAACGAGCATGTTCTGTGACGCCCACTCAACCTGCGGCGGTTTTGAGGTCACGGCATAACGGTCGTTGCCGCGCGCCTTACGGTTCTGCAGAGTCAGCCAGAAAGCGTAGACAATGTGAAGAATGAATCCTGCGGCCAGAACCATTGTGCCCAGAAGAGCATACCAGTTTGCACCGAGGAACTCGCAAATGCAGTTATAAGCCGAGGGCCAGAAAATAGCCACACTGTTCATAACGCAGTGGAACGTAACGAATAGGACGAGGAAGGCGCCTGTCAGGCACATGATGAACTTCCTGCCTACGGATGAGTTAAATAACCACATAAAAAGTAAGAGTTAAAATTATTAATGATTTGATTTATGTTCTGTTCCTGCAAAATTATAATATTTAAGCGGGTTTTACAACTATTAAGGAAATTTTTCTTTAAGAACACACGTTTTTTTATGCTTTTTTGTGACTTCGAACCCCAACCACTTTTTTACTCCCGAATATTTTTTTGAAAAAATTACGGAAAAAATTCTGTAAAATAAAAATATTAACTACTTTTGCATTCCAGCCGGGCTCGGATCCAACTCAATCAAGTTGCCACCCCGAAGCCTGACGGTGACAGACATCTGATTAACCCCGACTAAACTATAAAAAGTATGGCTACAAAAAAACTTCAGATCCGCGACTTGACACTTCGCGACGGTCAGCAGTCACTCTTTGCGACTCGTATGAAACAGGAGAACATCGACAAACTTCTCCCCTACTATGAGAACGCCGGTTTCTACATCATGGAAGTGTGGGGCGGCGCTGTCCCCGACTCTGTCATGCGCTACCTCGACGAATCGCCCTGGAACCGACTCCGCTCTGTGAGCAAAGTGATGAAAAACAAATCGCTGCTCTCCGCACTCTCCCGCGGTCGAAACCTCTTCGGCTACGTCCCCTACCCCAACTCCGTGCTTGAAGGATTCTACAAAGAAGCCATCGCAAACGGGCTCAATGTAATGCGTATTTTCGACGCCCTCAACGACATTGACAACGTCAAGGAATCAATCAAACTAATCAACGAACTCGGCGGAATCGCCGACGGTGCCGTGTGCTACACCGTCGATCCCAAAGACGACGCTCCCGCTCAGAAAGTCGGCTTCTTCGCAAAACTTTTCGGCAAAAAACCTGAGGAACCGAAAAAAATCTTCACCGACGAATACTTCGTTGAAAAAGCGATGGCCATGGAGGACCTCGGTGCTAAAATCATCACTCTCAAGGAC
>JAXJVW010000050.1:0-1592 GCA_036308365.1 Muribaculaceae bacterium | reverse complement strand
CGCATGTGCTCCGGACACCTGCAGGGAAACCTGCTCACCATGCTCACATCCATGATCAAGCCGAAACGCATTCTGGAATTAGGCACCTTCACCGGCTATTCAGCCCTGGCCATGGCCCTCGGAATGCCCGACGGCGCCGAACTCCACACCGTGGAAGTCGACGACCAACTCCGGGATTTCATCCGCGAACGGTTCGACAACCGTCCGGAAGGGGCCCGGATGCATCTCCACATAGGCGACGCGCTGAAAGTTGTCCCCACCCTGCCCGCTCCGTTCGACATGATATTCATCGATGCCGACAAACGGAAATATCCTGAATACTACCGGATGTGCCTGCCACTGCTCAGCCCCGGCGGATACATCCTGGCCGACAACACCCTGTGGGACGGCAAAGTGCTCGATCTCGAAAACAATCACGACGCTCAAACAACCGCCATCGCCGAATTCAACAACATGGTGGCAGCCGACCCGGCGGTCGACTCCGTCATACTGCCGTTGCGCGACGGCCTAACACTCATACACAAAAAATCATGATCAAAAACCTGCTATTCGACCTCGGCGGTGTCATCATGGACATCCGCCGTGAAAACGCTGTGAAAGCCCTCGAGAAAATAGGACTGAGCGAAGCCGACGAAATGCTCGGGCTCTACGAACAGAAAGGTCCGTTCATGCTCCTGGAAGAAGGCGCCATAACCCCGGCACAGTTCCGCGACCAGATACGCCGCCGGATTCCCCGCGAAGTGACCGACGCACAGATCGACAACGCTTTCCTGCAGTTCCTCACAGGCATACCCTCCGAACGGCTCACCGCCCTTGAGCAACTGCGCCAACGCGGATTCAACATCTATCTGCTCTCAAACACCAACCCCATAATGTGGAACACCAGGATACGCGAAGAATTCACCAAACAGGGATTCGACATAAACCACTACTTCCAGGGAATGGTGACATCGTTTGAAGCTAAGTCAATGAAACCCGATCCTCAGATATTCCACTACGCCATCGGACATCTGGGAATAAACCCCGGGGAGACCCTGTTTCTCGATGACTCACAACTGAACCTCGACTCCGCCAGCCAACTCGGATTCCGCACCGCACTGGTCAAACCTGGCGACGAGTTCATAAACCTGATTCCCGAAGCATGACATCGGTTATAGCAACCATAGGCACCTTCGACGGAGTCCACACCGGACATCGCCACATACTGACGCAGCTCTGCGCCATGGCCGACAACCTCGACGCGACGCCCGCCGTGGTCACATTCACCAACCACCCGCTCCAGATAATCAAACCCGAGGCCGCCCCGCCGCTGCTAACAACGCCCGACGAAAAACGCGCCCTGCTGCTCGAAGCCGGAGCCAGCGTCATAATCATGAAGCCGTTCAGCCAGCAAACACGCCAGCTCACAGCCACTCAGTTCATGAAACTGCTCCATGAACGCTACGACGTCGACACCATCATGCTCGGCTTCAACAACCGTTTTGGCGCAGGTCCGCACATGCCGTTCGAGCAACTGCGGCGACAGGCAGCCGACATGGGTGTAAATCTTCTGCAGGCATCCGAAGCCAAACTCCACGGCGACCCCATATCAT
>JAXJVW010000049.1:0-4103 GCA_036308365.1 Muribaculaceae bacterium | reverse complement strand
TTAGATTTTTAATCTTGATGAAGGAGTTTAGGGGCTCCTAAATGACTGAATCAAGATTATAAATATATTGACAAGACTCTCAAAGACAAGATAAAATAAATTTTAAACAGTTTCTTAAACAGTTTCTAAGCTTGTTTCAGTCGGCCGGCCGAATAATAGTAGTAGGCAATTATAACTGAAAGTGTAATAAATTCAGATATGGGAATTGCCAACCAAAGGCCGTGAATGCCTATCAGGTCAGGCAACCAGAGTAGAGAAGGCACCACGAATATCATACCGCGAAGCAGTGTGAAGACCGTGGCCGTACAGGCCTTTTTCATTGCCTGATAGTAGCCAATGAAGGCAATGTTAAGGGCGAAGAACATTCCGCACAACGCAAATTTAGGCAAACCGTCACAAGCAAGTTCAAAGGCCTCGGAGCCGGGTTCGAGAAACATCATCACGAGATATTTCGCTCCTCCGGCAATGGAAATCACTTCAAAAGCTCCGCAAATCAGAGCCGCAATCAGAGCGGTGTGCAGGGCCTTCGCAACACGTTTTATGTTTCCTGCACCAAAGTTAAAACTGATAATCGGCTGTATGGCTTCCGAAACAGAATTGTTCACTGAGAAAAGGAACGGGAACAGGTAGCATGCGATGCTGAACGCCGCCACTCCGTTATCGCCCAAAATGCTGATAAACATATGGTTGGCAGTGAATAGCATCACTGACATTGTAAGTTCTGTAAGCAGTGTGGCAAACCCTATTTTAATGATGGCCCATGTGTTGTGTGCGGCGTCGCATAGCTCGGCAACGGAAAGTTTCAGCCGTGTGAAATTAAGCACCTCCGACAATCGGAAGAAATAAATCAATGCCATCGAACCGCCTAACACACAACTGATTGATGTTGCCATTGCCGCCCCTTTGACTCCCAATCCGAGAGGAAAAATAAACACCCAGTCAAGCACTACATTGACAATGCCGGGAATTACATTGCAGAACATGGCATATTTCGGGGAGCCGTCAAGACGGATAAGCATCATGCCTATGAATTGAAACATGATGAAGACAATGCCCGGAAGTAGCCAGTAGAGATAATCCAGACATTGTGATTTGAGTGTTTGGCTGCACCCTAAGAAATCAACCACATTCTCGGCGAAACAGCAGCATAACACAACAATTGACGCCATAAACGATGTACCCACGGCAAAAGCCTGTGTTATAGTTTTGTCAGCTTCGCCGATCTCTCTTTTCGACATGCTTATGCTCGCTAAAACCGATGCACCTATACCGAACATAAGCCCGATACCGGAAACAATCGAGAACAATGGCGATATGATGCTTATGGCTGCGATGCCGGAAGCGCCCACACCATGACCGACGAATATACCGTCAACAATGACGAACAGCGCATCGAACACCATCGCCGCCAACGTTGGGAAGAATAGTATTCTGAACAGCTTCGGGATATTTCCACCCCCGAAGTCAAGCCCTTTATTTTCGATCTCGTTATCTATTCCCATTTCACTTACAATATTGAGAGGTTACGTGCTATTTTGCAAGCCTCAGCTGAATTGCGCACCTTCAGCTTGGCGATTATGTTCTGACGATGGCGGCTCACGGTGTGCAGGCTTATCCCTAAAATATCAGCTATCCCTTTGCTACGGTTTCCGTCGTCAATCAGTTTAAGCACAGATGTTTCCTGCGGAGAAAGAATCTTTATTCCAGCCGATGGATTGAGATCAGTTGCCTGTCCGGTCAATGTGTCAATGACTATGGTGGCACTTTTTAGATTAGCAGTCATGGCTCCGTAAAGACATAAGGCGAACCGTGTGGTCTTGCCGTCCTGTGCGGGGATATAGTAGAGCCTATGGAGTGTTTCCACCCATTCCCCGTTTCGGCTTCGCATGTGCAACCTCTGCATAAGGCACTGGTTGAATCTCCGCGATTTTGGAAGTCGGCTTATGTAATGGAAAAACAACAGTTCCTGAAGCATCTTCATTTCGAGGTCATCTGAATTTATGGCTTTGAAAATATCGTCTTCCCATATCGAGGGAATCCATCCCGAACATTTTTCCTTTTCAATGTCAACGATGTCGGAAAATCTGCCATGGACAACATAACTCTTGTTTGTATGCAGGTCGCTTAGCACAGCCAGCACATTCTCTATCTCCGCATATCCTTCAGCGATACGGATATATCGATCCAACACGGCATTATCCACTATCCCGGCATTGTGAGACTGCCTTGAAAATTCTATGTTCAGTTCTTCGCGGATACTCATATATGGTTATTTTTGACTATTGTACTCTTAAATTATATTACTTAACTTTGCAAAGGTAATAATAAAATATGGTTATTCAATGAAATCAGAAAAAGATAAAATGCTCTCCGGGGAAATTTATGATGCCAATAATGATGCGGCTCTGATTGCCGAACGTAAGGTATGTAAATCACTCCTGCACAAAATCAATCAGTTGCCGCCGGAAGAAGATGAACAACGGTATAAGTTGTTAAGTGCGATTTTGGGCAAAACCAATGGTTCGTTCATCATAGAATCACCATTCCACTGTGATTATGGATACAACATAGAGGTTGGCAAGAATTTTTATATGAATGTCAACTGCGTCATACTTGATGAGGCAAGTGTTACTTTTGGCGATAATGTCTTCATTGCGCCCAACTGTGCGTTCTACACCGCAGGACATCCTTTTGAGGTTGAACAACGCAATAGGGGTCTGGAATATGCAAAACCGATTTCTGTAGGCAATAATGTGTGGATTGGTGGCAACGTGGTCGTCGTTCCGGGAGTGACCATCGGCGACAACAGTGTGATTGGTGCCGGGAGCGTGGTTACAAAAGATATTCCGGCCAACTCTCTTGCAGTTGGCAATCCATGTAAAGTAGTACGAACACTCTAAAAACGATAAGTAACTGTTGAAAATTATTTTATATTAACCGGTGAACTTATTTTGATATTTCTCCGGCGTAATTTTTAAATCTTGTCCATTAGTGTCCACTAAAAAATCATAAGAGTGCTTTGAAATTATTGATATTCAATTTGTTGTAAGAGATTTTGGAGTCAACGGATTTGAAATTACTTTTGCAGTCTGAACCAGACTGTTATGAATAAAGACAAATACGTTTTCGCCCAATTAGTCCAGTTTATGGATAGAAATCACTTCAACTATCTTGTCCGGAAATATGAAGGCGACAAATATGTCAAGAGCTTTTCGTGTTGGAATCAACTACTTACGATGATGTTCGGGCAGTTGACCAACCGGGAGAGCCTGCGGGACTTGATTGTTGCTACAGAAGCTCATTCGGGAAAACTCTACCATCTCGGAATGGGAAAGTCTGTGACTCGAAGCAATCTTAGCAAAGCCAACGAGCAACGCGACTATCGTATATTCGAGGAGTTTGCCTACTTCATGATAGAAGAGGCAAGACGTAAACGGCAGACCGAAATCTTCAAACTCGGAGGAGCGGTATACGCCTTTGACTCAACTACAATAGACCTGTGTCTGGCGGTCTTCGATTGGGCTAAATTCCGAAGTAAGAAAGGCGGAATAAAGGTTCATACGCTCTACGATATAGAAGCACAAGTACCTGCATTTTTGCATATTACCACAGCGTCAGTCCACGATTCGAAAGCCATGCCACAGATCCCTTTGGAGGAAAATGCCTATTACATTTTTGATCGCGGCTACAACGATTTCGCTCAGCTTTACCGCATCCACACTATCGGTGCATGCTTCGTAATCCGGGCCAAGAACAACGTCAAATATCGTGTTCGGAGTTGGAAAAGAAGAATGCCTCAAGGAGTCCTATCGGATTCGATTATCGAGTTTACGGTTTATAAAAGCTCGAAAGTCTACCCCGAAAAACTCCGTAGGGTGGTTTTCCGTGATGAAGAAACCGGTGTGATATACACCTACCTGACAAACGATCTTGAATTATCAGCATTGGTGATTGCCAATCTCTACAAGAATCGCTGGAGAGTGGAGTTGTTCTTCAAATGGGTCAAACAGCATCTCAAAATCAAGAAGTTCTGGGGTACATCAGAAAACGCTGTCCGCATTCAAATCTATTGTGCCATAATTACTTATTGCCTTGTGGCAATA
>JAXJVW010000048.1:0-12674 GCA_036308365.1 Muribaculaceae bacterium | reverse complement strand
TTAGATTTTTAATCTTGATGAAGGAGTTTAGGGGCTCCTAAATGACTGAATCAAGATTATAAATATATTGACAAGACTCTCAAAGACAAGATAAAATAAATTTTAAACAGTTTCTTAAAGGATTTCAAGATATAACGAGAATGTACAACACTAATGTAAAAGTCATGTTACTTAACGAAAATGGCACGTGGAAAGTAAACGGATTTAAATAGGCTCATCTTTAAATAGGCTCATCTATTCCTCAAAATAATCATCGAACGAATCATAACAACAGATTGAACGTTCTGCACATATTCATTCCATTTGCAAACGTGAAACATTGATTTTTCATTCTCAACCACACCATTGGCGTCCAATTGCGACGTCAATGGTGTGCTGTTAAATATATAGATAGAGAGATTATCAACCAGTGGCATTAACTATTAATGACCAACAAACCTCATTTCCGGAATCCATCCGTGAATATTAATTTAGTAACGATTATTTTGGAAATTCACACATTTTATATTAAATTTGCGTCGATTAGACAATCCTGTAGACCAGCAAATTAAACCGGTCATCACTTAAACACGCTCAACACACATATTTTAACCAGACACACATAGTTTCACTATATATTCAACTCACCTTCAACAATTTCAGATAAAAATCAATCTATAAACCTACACAATTTTCATCTACAGAAAAGCTTTTATCCAATCCCACATCATCACCATTACATATTTCTCAACGCAGGAACACAGAAGGATTAGGTACAGACTCTCAGCTTTTATAAAGTTCAACACAATCAGTCCGAAAGAGAGTTTGGCGGACACAACATCAACCAATGAAACGCATAGTATTACTGTTGCTAATTGCCATTTTCACTATCCCTTTCCATTCCGATGCGAAAGGTAAGGCCGACAGCCCCATGGCTTATGAGATCATCGGTTCCGGCACAGGAACACAGGGAACCTACCTGGTGGAAATATCCTATCACACCAAAGATAAGAAAATCAGCGACCAAGCGCTGAAGCGGGCCGCGGTCCATGGTGTGCTTTTCCGTGGTTTCAGTAATCCAGAAGCCCGGCAAAGCCAGAAGCCACTGGCCGGCGGTCCCGCTAATGAAGCCCAACACATTGACTTCTACAAAGAATTCTTCTCCGAAAAAGGCACCGCCGCCGATTATGCCAATCTCGTGCCCGGTTCACGCTCAGTGAAAAAAGTCAACAAAGAATATGTGGTCACAGCCACAGTCACAGTCAACAAAGAAACACTCGCCAAGTATCTCCAGCAAATGGGCGTGATACGCGGCCTTAATTCCGCTTTCTGATGAAACACCTCTGTATCCTTATCATGCTCGCCTCGGCATTATTCGCCTCGGCCCAGCAATCAACGACACGCAACGTCGTCATTCCGCAGGAATCAAACCTCGGAGTCAACCAAAAAGACTACACCGAACAGTCAACAGGCTTTTTCTGCGTAGCACAGTTGACATCAGCCTACACTCTCAACTCAAACATCGACAAATTCGGGTTCTCAAGCATAGAAGCCATCGGGGGCTACCGCTTTTCCGACTATTTCAGAGCCGGCATTGGATTAGGCGCCCGTTACTACTACAACGAAGGCGACATACGCCACATGAACCACCATCTGGGAATGCCCCTGTTCCTTGATCTTCGCGGAAATTTCATCCCTAACGCCTACCGCGATGTCGTTCCGTTCTGGTCACTCGACCTCGGCACAACCTTCCCCGACGGTCTGATGGTCCGTCCTTCTATAGGCATCAGAGTAGGCCAGCCCAGATCAGCCTTCATTGTGTCATTAGGCTACATAGGCCAGAAAATACGCACCTGCACCGACAACGACAACTTCGCTTCAGGAATCACCCTAAACCTCGGTTACGAATTTTAAACAACCAAATCACCACTACCTCCAACCGAGGCTACAAACCTGAAAACCTAACCAACCATCACATTTTCAAACTATGAAACTCTCAGCAAAGTCATTCACACTTCTGGCCACAATCTGTTTGCTGGCCTTCGCTGCTTGCAAAACACCCACCGAAATATCACGCGAATACGGATCATATGGATTCGCCACCCAATGCATCGGCACAGATCCTGACGGAAACCAGATTCTTCGCACCTGGGGCAACGGAATCTCTAAAGCCAAAGCTATTGAGCAGGCTAAACGCAAAGCCGTCGAAACCGTAATCCTGAAAGGGATAAACGACGGCGCAGGTGGTTGCGACCGTCGCCCACTGGTCAACGAAGTCAACGCACGCGAAAAATATGAAGAATACTTCAACGCTTTCTTCCGCGAAGGTGGCGCCTACAACAAATATGTGACCCTCGAAGAAAAACGCACCTCCCGGATCAAATCACAAAACGCCGAGATGGAAGCATGGAGCGTTGTGGTGATTGTCAAACTGCCCCAGCTCAAACAACGACTCATTGACGACAATATGATTTCAAAATAATCACATCATGACACATTCATTTATAAAAACATTATCCACACTCCTGCTGATAGCCATCTTCGCTCTCCCGGCCGGAGCACAAATAAAAAAACCTACCATAATGGTGGTTCCGTCCGAAGTGTGGTGCTATGAAAACGGCTACACCAATAATGTCGACACACAAGGAAAAACAACTAAGGTTCCCGACTATGAGCGCGCTTGTCAGGAAAACAGCGACCTGCTCAACATAACTACCAAAATCGGCGAACTCATGGCCGAAAGAGGACTCCCCCTGAAAGACCTCTCAGCAACCATCCGCGACATAAACCGTTCAGCTGCGGAAGATGAAATGACCGTAAGCAAACAAGGTTCCGAACTCGCTGAAACTCCACTGGAACGACTCATGACACGGGCCAAAGCCGACATCGTGGTGGAAGTGGCATGGAAAGTGATTCAGACCGGTCCGAAAAAATCCGTGACCTACACACTCCGCGGTCTCGACGCCTACACAAACAAGCAAGTGGCGGCAGCACAAGGAACCGGCCCACAGTCTTTCTCTGCCGAAGCGCCCGTTCTGCTTCAGGAAGCCGTGTTGTCAAACATGGACAACTTCATCGCCCAGCTTCAGGACCATTTCGACGACATCGTCACAAACGGGCGCGAAATAACCCTCAACCTACGCATATTCGACAATGGCAGCGGTTTGTCATTTGAAGAAGAATATGACGGCGAGGAACTCACCGACATCATCGACACCTGGATGGCCGACAACACCGTCAGCCACCGCTACAGCATGACCGACGCCGGAGAAACACGCCTCTCATTCGAACAAGTGCGCATACCAACCTTCCGACCCAACGGAATGCCTATGGACACCCGCCACTTCGCTAACCAACTTCGAAAAGTTTTACAGAAACCACCCTACAACATCCCGGTGAAATTAGTCACAAAAGGTCTGGGACGTGTTGACTTAATCTTAGGCGAAAAATGAAAACATTCTTAAAATCAATCATTTGCGGTGCATGCTTATTCTCCGCAATTCAGTCACAGGCTGAGTGTTCAGTGAACCTCGCCGTAATAAGCGCTCCACAGGACGAAAACGTGCCCGAGGCCACTATAAACTTCCTCAACAACCGTCTGGCTCAAATTATCACTCAGGACGGAATCACAGCTGACCCGTCAATGGAACAATTCTTCATCGCCGGAAAATTCAGCCATATCCGCGAAGACGTGGTGCCCGGACCTCCCGCACAGACCGCCCTCCACACAACCCTCACACTCTATATCGGCGACGTGAACTCACAGACCGTCTACGCCTCAACATCAATTGACCTCAGAGGCGTCGGAACATCTGACCAGCGCGCCTACATCAACGCCCTCCGCGCGCTAAACAGCAAAAACAACCGCATCGCATCATTCATCAACTCCGGTAAGGCAAAAGTCATAAGCTACTACGACTCAAACTATCCGAGCATTATAGCCAAAGCCGACCGATTCGCCGCCAGCCACAACTACGAAGCCGCACTTTGGCAACTATCATTCATCCCCGAATGCTGCAAAGGCTACAACACCGCAATGGCCTCGACCGTCAAATACTTCCAGGCCTACATCGACCAACAAGGTGAAGCCCTTCTCAATAAAGCCTATGCGGCATGGAGCACGAGCCCCGACGCCGACGGTGCCGCCGAAGCATTTGAATATCTGACGCTTATCGACCCACAGTCAGCCGTTTATCCCAGAGCCATCAAACTCGCAGCCGAAATAAAAGCATCCATTAAGAGCGACCGCGACTTCGAACTCCGCGAAAAATATCACGACTCCGTCGACCTCAAAAAGGCCATGATCAACGGCGCTCGCGAAGTCGGTGTAGCCTACGGACGCGGTCAACAACCAACAACCACCAATCTAATGTGGCTTAAATAACACACACATCACAATGAAGCTATTCAAATTTCTCACCGTTCTACTGTCCAGCGCCATCGCGCTCCCGGCCATGGCGCTGGAACTGATCCCCGAACAAAACGAAAAAGGAAAATGGGGATACATCAACGAAATGGGCACCAAAGTCATCGACTACAAATACGACGAGGCCAACTACTTCAACAACGGACTCGCATTGGTGCGCAAAGGCAACGCCCTGGGCATGATTGACTCCGAAGGCAAAGAAATCATTCCCGTGAAATATGACATCATCGAGCCACACAGCAACGACATCTTCCGCGTAGCCGCCAATGGCAAACACAAAGACGGTGTGCTGCTCGATGAAACCTACGGATTCATCACAGCCGACGGGAAAGTGCTCCTCAAACCTGAATATGACGAAATAGGAATTTTCAAAGATGGAATCGCATATATAAAAAAAGGACAGCTCTACGGCTTCATCAACGACAAAATCGACATTGTCATACCCTGCAAATACAACGCCATTGGCTCATTCAATGAAAATGGCCTGGTGTGGGTAGCCGAAGGTGTGAAATATGACAAACAATCCACCACCAAATTCACAGGCGGAAAATTCGGCATCTTCAACAAAGAGGGCGAAGCGGTCATCGAACCCAAATACAAACATGTCGGTTGCTACGTGCCCTACGTTTATTCACCCAAGCAGGAATACCTCGACAAACTGCACATAAACCACCGCACGACTCTCCTTGAATCCGGCTCACACACCCTGCTCAGCCCCAAACACGCTCCTTACGTAAACTTCGAGCAGCTCCCCACAGAATTCGAAGGCTACTACGCATCAAACAACGACGCAGCGAAAAAAAACGCCATATTTGACCGAAATGGAAACCTCCTCATCAAAGAAGGGAAATATGACTTCGTGTTCTATCCCACCGACGGATTCGCCCTTGTAATGGACAAAAAAAACAAGTACAACTATCTGAACATGTCAACAAACAAACTCATGTTCAAAAAATACATTGACGACGCCTGGGCCTTTGACAACGGCGTGGCTGTGGTGTCACGCGAAGGCAAAGGATGGGAACTTATCAACACCGACGGCGAGAGCATCTCAAGCACCTACAAATACATCTTCCCCAAAAAAGACGGTGTCTATGTGGTGCAATCCGACGCGAGCAAAGACTACATTCTTTACGGAGCCATCAACAGCAAAGGCAGAGAGATAATCCCAGCAAACCACACATATGTCTATCCCCCCTCAAACGGACTGCTGGCCTGCCGTAGCAACGACGACAAAACCGGCTACCGTAACACCTCCGGCGAATGGGCCATACAACCGACATTCCTGAGCAACAGATCGTTCATTGACGGAATGGCATCCGTGAAAACCAATGACGGATGGGGACTCATCGACACCACCGGAAAACAAGTAGTCAAATGTCGCTGGAAAGACACCATTACCAAGGACTGCACAAAATCAGGATTCATGTGGGTGACCGACGAAGCTGCCGACCGACCCGGATTCATGCTTCTCGATGTAGCCACCGACAACATAGTATCACCCGACAAATATCAATGGATCAGAACCTTCGGAAGCGATTTCGACAATGTCGCCATCGTGGGTAAAGACTCAAGCCACGTGGGAATAATAACAAAAGACGGAAAAATGATCATTCCCGCAATCTTCGAGCCTGACCAAGCACGCATGGCCTACAGAAGCCTCAGCGCAACCCCCGGCAAGGTTTGGGAAGAATTCGACTCTTACCTGATCAAACTCTACACCAACCCTAACCGCAACCGCGGCAGTCTGTCATCAAAACTGGAACCAACTCTGTGGGACTATTAAAACACACCATTATCACTTTCCCAAAATGAAAACATTACGTTTCTGCATAACTGCGCTGTTGGCCTCCTGCGCAATGATTTCCGTGGCTCAGACATCAAACGAAATCGACGGCCAACGCTACCGACGTCTATCCCTGTGCAACATTCTTGTCAAACACGACAAAGAAAAATTCGCCGATGAAATAGAACAGCAATTCCTCAACATACCCGTCTCTGAGCAATACAACGACCACAACCTCAGCGTACGCGTTGTCAACACTTCCGACAAACTGAAGGATGACGCCCAAATCACTCAATTCGTCAAAGCTAACAACATCGCCAGCCGTCTTGTGGGAAAATGGTTCAACCGTAACCTCCTGACCGGAACATGCGACATGGAACTCATCAAAAGCCGAGGACTCTACGATGCTTCCGCCTTTGACCACGAAATGGCACAGCGTTCAGCCCGAGGAAAAGCCATGCTCGAGGACGCCGGAGAAGACCTCATAGGCAACACCTACCTGCTCATGCACGAAATAACCTACATCGACAAAGGCAAAAGGTCCAAGACCTGGGGTATGATCGGCGGAGCGCTCATGGGCGGGCTGATGGCCTACGCCGGTGGTTCAACTCAGCAGATCACAAACGCCATAAACAGCACTAACTCCCTGATCAGCTCATACAAAGGGTTCTCGGTGAAAATACGCACCCGCCTCTACCGTCTGGTGTGGGACGACGAAACAAGCGGCATGTTCTACACCCAGTTCTACTCAGCTAAACCCGACGCTGACAAAATCAACAGCTTCGAGGACAACCGCGACAAATTCAAGCTCCTGTACGTAGGCGACGTGATATCTAAAGGCGGACGCACTTCTTTCCTCGGAATCAAAGAAGAAGAACCCCAGCTGATGATCAGAAAAGCATGCCAGCGAGCCCTTGACGAAAACGTGGCTGACCTGATGAAAAAATATGACCAGTTCCGTATCAAATCACCCGTCCTGACAGTCGACCCCACAATAACCGTACAGATCGGTCTCAAGGAAGGCGTGACACCAAACTCCCGCTATGAAGTGCTCGAGGCGCAGGAAGAAAACGGCAAAACAATTTATAAACGTATCGCCGTCATCAAACCAGTAGCCAACCGCATATGGGACAACCGCTTCATGGCGTCAGAAGAATTAGCCTACGGATCGGATTTCGGGGCGACCACATTCATCAAAGAAAGCGGTGGCGACATAATCCCCGGTCATCTCGTACGGCAAATCCACTGATCATCACCCATAGAATCTTAGAGCGTGTCTGTGACCGCCACGCTCAAAAAACGGGAGGTGCGCCTGAGTTCAGATGCGGCGCACCTCCCTCCTTTTCAATCATAATTTACACTTCGGGTACTTGTGTATTGTTATTGTCTTTACGTTCGCGATCAGCAGCCTAAGCCACGGAAGTCCAACGTAAAACGGTCCACCGTCACCACTTGGGGGTGAACGAAATGAACAACTCGTAGTTTATTCCGGGCATAGGGCGCGACAAAACCGAAACATAATCCTCGTTGAACAGATTGTTGACCGCCAGCTTCAGATTCAAATCGACATGTCGGGTCACGAAACCACGCTCAATCATCAGGTTGCTCATGAAATAAGTGGGCAACGAACCGGTGATGGTGAATTCATTGCTCGTCATGGTGAAACGCCTCGAATAGTAATTCCACTGATAAGTCAATGTCCACCGCCTGTAACCCAGCGAGGCTACAGCCGAGGCACTGTGGCGAGGAACATAGGGCAGTTGACGCCCAACCGACATGTCGGCCTCGTTCATCGCCGGTCCGCGGTTCACCGACGGCGTCCAGCTATAGTTCACATTCAGCTTGCCCAGCCAATTCTTCGCCGGAACAACCTTGAACCTCACGTTACCCTCGATGCCGTAGGCATGGACACTCCCAACATTTCGGGGCGAAAAGAACCCTTTGGTTGTAGGCAGCCATGAAATCCAGTCGTCAATGTAGGAGTCAAACCATGTCACACCACCCTCCAACGAATAAACTCCGTCGCGACCGCCACCCATATCCAGGCCCAGGTCGTAGCTCACACCCTTCTCACTCCTGAGACTGATGTTGCCCCCGGGCATGAAATACTGGTCGTTGAGCGTAGGATGATGATAATTGCGCGAAACTGAACCTTTAGCAACCAGATTCAACTCCGGAGCCAGCACAGCGTCGACCAACAGTGCCGGAATCACCGGCGCCACCTTCCGTCCATACGACTCCTGACGCAACAGAGCCGAAACTCCAATCCGGTCAACAGGCTGCCATCTGACCGACGCCACCCCGCTGAGATCGGCGCGATGCTTGTCATAGCCAACCATATGGTCGCGTCCGTCACTGCCGCTTACCTGCTTATCCTTTGATTTAACGAAGTGCTCATAGGCCGTCACATTGAACCCCAGCACCCACCGGCTATTGAGCACATAACGCAGATCGGCCTGCTGAAAAAACGAATTGACATAGCTCCTCGAACGGGTCATCACGGCCATCACGCCATTTCCCGGATCACGCTGATAGTCATAGGCCATGGCGGTGTAGGTGTAGCCGGCGCGGAGATCCGCGGTCAACCGTCCGGTGATGTTCCGCCATGAAACCACACCCCTGAGCGACTGCTCCTGCTGACGGTTCAGAAACGCCGCCCCACCGGTGTAGTCGGTGGTGAGCAACGGCAGATGACGCGATGAGTTCGTATACCACACGCTGACCGCACCCCGGTTGCGGGAGTCAGGGGTGAAAAACAGCTCCTGCAACAGGTTGAAGTCATGATATTGACCGCTGCGGTTACGTTCCGTCGGGTGATATTGACCTATGATGTTGTGGTCATCATCATAAATATTCTCTTTCTTGTCGTGATTGACAAATTTATAATCATTGGGCGAGGAGCTGTAGGCCACACGTGTCGACGACCCCCATTTTTCCGTTCCGTAAGTGACACGTGCAAACTCATCGAACGTGGAAAACGAGCCTATCCCCTGAACATAGTTGACCCCCCATCCGGGTTGAACGGTCTCGTCGGTCGAGAGTTTCACCGCTCCACCGAGTCCTCCACCGGTTTCATTAACCGACGATGTGCCATGGAGCAGCGACGCCCGGTCAACGAAAAACGACGGTATGGTGGAAAAATCGGTCATCCCGAGCATCGGGCTGGTAAGTTTCATCCCGTTCCAGGTCACCTGCGTGTGCGAAGGCGACGTGCCCCTGAAAGCCACTGTCGACAAGGTTGCCCGACCATAGTTTTTCACAAAAAGGGCTGAATTATAGCTCAACACTTCGGCCATGCTCTGCGCTATCGACCGCTTCAGTGCCACGGAGTCGAATGTGGTTTTCTGAACACCTATCTCGCTTAGCGGACGGTTGGCCCTGACCACCACCTCTTCCAGATGCTTCTGCGCGCTGACGGCCCACGCCTGGCAACAAACCATGGCACCCGTCACAATCCGCAATATATTAACCTTAAGCCTCATGATCATGGAATCCAGCAGAATGAACCGGGGGTCACTCCGGCATAAAATTTGTCAATAAGCTCTCCATCAGCCGAATAACGGTAGATTATGCCCTGCTGGGTATAATCAATCGCATCAGACACATAAACGTCGCCACGGTAAGGGTCGACCGTTAGCGCATAAAACAGCCTGTCATGCGATTCCACCAACGGAACATCAGGCAAACGGTCGCTCTCAACATCCATCACAAACAAGTCGTCATTGATGTAATAGAGCCGGCTCTCGGCTGCATCAGTGGCAAGCTGTCGGGGCGACGAGCCCTGCGGAAACACGAACGACCTGACAATCTGCATCTGGTCAGGGTCGACACACACCAACCGCGCGTCGCCCCATCTGGCCGGCGAGCCTTTGTAGCCTCCGTCGGTGATGGTCCACAGCCTACCCTTGAAGTCCTTGACCAAGGGCCCTGGCTGAACACCCACATCAACGCGCCCGACAACGCGGTCGCTCTCCGTGTCGATTTTAAGCATCTCGCGCTGATAGCTCCAGCACGTCACATAGACATACTTCCCTATCTGCACCATCCGTTCGGTCGACCCCGACTGCTGCGCCATCCCCTCGACGGTGATGAATCCGGTCACGGAAAAATCCGACGGGTTGACTATGTAGATATTGTTATCCCACAACTGGGTGACATAGGCCTTGCGGTCATTGACAAAATGGATTTGGCGGGGCGACGTCAGGTCAGTGATCCGTCCTCGCTCGCGCAAGGTCGTCCGGTCAATGGCGAAAATCACATGTGAGTTGTTGACCACGATCCACCCCATGCCGTTCCACATGGTCATGGACTGGGCCACATCGCCCAGACGCATGCCGTTGGCCTTGTAAAACACCTCGTTCGCAACCGTCTTATCCTCAGGCGAGTAGTAGCTCAACGTTGCGTTACCATACTGAAAATTGCCCTCGTTGACAATGAAAAGCCCATGCGAGCCGGTTTCAGGCAGAGCCCCCGACGGACCATACGGGTCGAACTCATCGCGGCTCATGCACCCCGACAACGCAAGCGAAAATAAAATCAGAACAAAACAAAAATAGCGCATTTCCCGGCCTATATCATGTGCGGGACAAGGCCTGTTTTCAACATGGCACACATGCAACACTCCGTCATCCCGCGGTTAACAAGATGTCCTGATAAGGTTTTCTGACTCGCCGGCTATCGTCACCACGCCTTCTCGAATTTCTCCAATGGCTTATCGTCTGTGGTACGTTGCTCCGGCTCACAGCAGCGGGCACTGTTTCGGATTCTCACCGAATTCCCTACAAAAGGACAGATATATTTCACTGTGACAAAGATACAATTATTACTTTGATTGACAAAATGCCCTAAAAAGTTTTTGTCAGTAAACTTAAATTTTATAATTTTGTAGCAGGTAGAATGTTCACTCCAAACCCGTTGAAGCAACTGTGGACACTACCCTCTGATTCGTTAACTCGTGTTAATTTCAAACACCCTTACACTAATCCTAAACACATTGCCCGTAAAATGGAACTGTTTGACAAAATGACGCTGAAAGCTAAGCAGAACGTTCAGCGTATCGTACTTCCTGAAGGTACAGAACCCCGCACTCTCAAAGCCGCCGACCGCATCATCGGTGACGGTCTGGCTAAAATCATACTCATCGGCGACCCCGACGACATTCTCCGCATGGCCAAGGAAATGAACCTCGTGAACATTCCCAACGCAACTATCGTCAACCCCGCCGACGAGGCTGTCATCGACAAATACGCACCGCTGTTCTTTGAGCTCCGCAAAAAGAAAGGCATAACCATGGAAGAGGCGCGACTGACAACCGCCAACCCCCTCTATCTGGGATGCCTCATGGTTAAAGCCGGCGATGCCGACGGTCAGGTAGCCGGTGCGATGAACACCACCGGCAATGTGCTCCGCGCAGCCTTCCAGGTGATCAAAACCCAGCCCGGAATCGACGTGGTTTCCGGCGCGTTCATCATGCTGCTCCCAAAAGGGATGCCTTTCGGAACAGATGGAATATTGGTATTCGCCGACTGCGCCGTGGTGCCCGACCCGACAGCTGAGGAACTGGCTCAGATCGCCGTGGCCGCAGGTCAAACCGCACGCGACATCGCCGGCATTGAGCCGCGAGTGTCAATCCTGAGCTTCTCAACAAAAGGCAGCGCCAAACACGACCGTGTCGACAAGGTGATCCGCGCAACCGAAATAGCCCACCAGCTAAACCCGTCGCTCATCCTCGACGGCGAACTGCAGGCCGACGCAGCGATTGTTCCGGGCGTATGCGCTTCAAAAGCGCCCAACTCACCTCTCAGCGGACGTGCCAACGTCCTGGTTTTCCCCTCGCTGGAAGTAGGCAACATCGCCTATAAACTGGTGCAGCGTCTGGGCAACGTTGAAGCCGTAGGTCCTGTGCTGCAAGGTCTGGCGGCGCCCGTCAACGACCTCTCACGCGGATGTTTCCCCGAGGATATCTACAAAACCATCATCATGACCTGCAACCAGGCTATCGGTCTTAAGGAACAATAATCGGAAATCAATTTAATCACACACTCATACTGCAATGAAAATCTTAGTGCTTAACTGCGGAAGCAGCTCCGTGAAATATAAGCTCATCGACACCGACGGCGAAAAAACTCTCGCCGAAGGCGGTGTGGAAAAAATCGGTCTGCCCGACGCTTTCCTGAAATTCAAAAAAGCCGACGGCTCAAAGGAAATTCTAACTCTGGGACTGACCGACCATAAAGGATCGGTTCAGGCAATTCTCAACGTGTTGACCGACGCCGAAAACGGCTGCATAAAAAGCTTCTCTGAAATCGACGCCGTGGGCCACCGTCTGGTTCATGGAGGCGAGAAATTCAGCAAAAGCGTGCTCATCAACGACGAAGTGGTCAACATGGTCAAGGAATGCTATCCCCTGGCTCCCCTCCACAACCCTGCGAACATCACCGGCGTTGAAGCCATCGACGCTGTTCTCCCGGGTGTGCCTCAGGT
>JAXJVW010000047.1:0-2950 GCA_036308365.1 Muribaculaceae bacterium | reverse complement strand
GGGTATCGAATACAACCGTGTGGCACGCGCTGACCTACCGCCGGAGCAATGAAATCCACCGCAAGATCCGCAAGTTCGCAATCGAGCGCGGCGGGCAGCAAATGGTTCTGTCGCCTGAGTTCGACACAATCTACATCACCAACCGCAAGGACGCAGACGGAACAATGACCCGATATATTGTATATACTCACTGAAAAGTGGGCCGGTCTCTCATTCAAAAATGGGCCACCCGAGAGAGCGTACAAAGTTAATAAAATAATGAGAAGATGTCATTGCTCAGATTTGGTTTTTAATCATTTGCTGAGTCTGTTTGAGCCGGTATGAGGTACCGGTCATGTTGATGATTCTGGCTTTGTGTGTGAGTCTGTCCACAAGGGCGTTGACCAGGACCTTGTCAGGTATGATCTCGTTCCATCTGCTGAAAGCGAGATTGGTTGTGATGATTGTAGAACGGGTTTCGGCTCTGAGCGACAGGTGGTTGAAGAGCAGTTCGGCACCTTCCTTGTCGCATGAGACATACCCGAACTCGTCGCAGATGACAAGGTCGTATTTCTCAAAGCGGTTCTGCAGCTGGGTGAGTTTGTGCTGGCTTCTGGCTTCTCTGACCATGGTGAGCAGCCTCGGTACGGAGGTGAACAGCACGGAGTTCCCGCGCTGGCATGCGGCGATGCCCAGTGCGGTGGCCAGGTGTGTCTTGCCTGTGCCTGGATTGCCATATAGCACGAGGTTACGGCCGTTTTTGACGAAGTCGAGTGTCTCAAGTTCGGGCAGCGCGGCCCTGGCCTCGGTCGGGAGTTCTTCGCGGACGAGGTCGTGGAGATATTTCAGCTGTGGGAATGTGGCGGCGCGTATTCGCCGTCGCTGCGCCGCCACAGTGCGGCTTTCGAGCTCGGCATCAAGCAGCCGGGCCAGTACGGCGGCGTGGGAGAGGTTGTCGGCAGCTGCGTCCCTGAGGGTGTCGGCAAGAGATTCGCACATGGCGAACATCGAGAGTTTCCGGCAGGTGGCGGTGATGCGCTCGATGTCGGACAGCGGATGATTGTCAGTCATTGTCATATTGCTGTGATTGTGTGGGTTGGAGTTATGTTAAGAAGTGTATCGGTGGTGAACACGGCCTCGGATGCGCGTTGCTCTATTTGCCGGCATTGTCCGGGGATGAGATCCTGCGCCATTGTCGTGGCTGCGGCGTTGTCGGCGGAGTGGGCGTTGTCGGCGGAGTGCAGCTCGGCTTTGATCTGGTCGGCGCTCAGGACGTTGAGTCCGCGGTGTGCAAGCCGGCCCGAGGCATCGGTTATATCGCGGAAGCAGTATCCGTGCTCCCGGGCATATAGCAGCAGTTCAAGGAACTCCCTGGGACAGTGCGTGAAATGGCGCTCGAAAAGCTGCCGGATAAGGTGAGGCACCTGCTGCAGGGCGACAGAGCCTGCAAGCGCCCCGGGCTTGCGTAGCAGTGTCGTGAGGTAGTGCTCGAGTTTGAGCGACCAGTTGCCCTGCCCGTTAAGCCGCTCATGGACGGCAAGCTTCTCCCGGTTGAGTACCATAGCAAGCCTGTCGGAATAGAGCTTTACGGTGACCTTGCATCCCACCAGGCGGTCGGGAACGGAGTAGCGGTTGCCTTTGACGCATACCGTCGACCATTTGTCGACGGCATATTCCATGGCCTCGAAGCATCCGATGTCTCCGGGCCAGGGGCGCATCGCGCCAAGGTCGGCGCTGATCTTCAGCTGTTTCTCGGAGGCGCTGCCGAAAGAGACCTCGGCGTCCATCTGCCGGCATACCGCATCGAGATGGGCCTGAGCCTCGGCCAGAGACGCATAATGACATGACAGCGAAAAGGCCTTGCGGCGAACGTATTCCACAGACCGCTCCACATGTCCCTTCTCCCACCCGGCACGTGCGTTGCAGAAGCGGAAGTTGAACACATAGTGGGCCGACAGACGGCTCAGAGCCTCGGTCGGAGTCTTCTCGTTGGCACCCACGAACTCCTTGACAGCCACACGCATATTGTCATAGACCATAGTGCGTGGAACACCCTGTATCTGACGGAAGAAATTGCGGTGCGACTCCATGAAGGCCAGCGTGTCCTGGCGCGAGAACAGCCATGCCCGGCGCAGATTGCCATGACAGGTGGTGAACACGGCCAGGTACAGTTTACGGAACACGCCTCCTATGGTAATCTTGACCTCGCCCCAATCGAACTCACACTCCTCTCCCGGAGCATAGGCCTGCCGCACATAGGCCTTTGTGTCACCCGGCCGTCCCGCTTTTTCTTTGTTTGTGACATAACGGCAGACGGTCTGGTAGCTTATCTGAACTCCCTGACCCGACAGAATCTGCCAGATGTCGATCTTTTTAAGCTGTTGCTTGCGCATCCCCTGACGACGCCGTTGGGCGTTAAGCTCCAGATACCTGTCTATCTCAGCCGCGATGGACCGGGACAGCTTGCGGGGCTTGCGGCCCCGGCTGTTGTAGGCCGGCTGAAGCGTCAGCAGGTTGTCCAGAGCCTCGTTGTCCGATGTCTCCTGCGTGGCCTCGTACTGGGCCAGCACCTTGTCGACGGTTGTGCGGGATATGCCGAGCTTGCGGGCAATCCCTCGGCGGCTGTAGTCGCCGCTCCGATAAAGATGTACGATTGTTTGTATGTCTACCACGGTTAACATTTTTGTGTCGGTATATTTTTCTCATAATATAAGAAAAACACCGGCGGTTAAGCTCCCCGTGGTGGCCCATTTTTGAATGAGAGCCCTGGCCCACTTTTCAGTGAGTATTTACAGTGTATAAAGTATGCACAGGAGAAAAAATTATGTAATAGACTATACTCCTTTACTGCCGTACCTAATATTGCGTCAGAAAATGTCATGAAGCGCATAGGAATGTCTTTTGAAGGGCTGTTCATGCACCCGGCATTAGCCGAAGGTCATTGGTTGAAAGAACACAAATTGTACTCTTT
>JAXJVW010000046.1:0-18227 GCA_036308365.1 Muribaculaceae bacterium | reverse complement strand
GCCTATAATCTTAATGTTATGACAAGAACAAAAATACAAGTGCTTTTGGTAATCAATCATTTGTATCGTTCTTGTCATATAATGCAGAGATAATTTTAATCTTGTAATAACATACGTTATGTCAATCTTGACATAAAACGTGGTTTACAACTACCTGTCCTTGTATAGGCTTGCCGATTTCGATGGTCTCTTCCTCTGCAAAATGGGTGGCGAGACCATAGATTTCTTCATCGGAGTAGCCACAGCATCCGGATTTCTGCACATAGTTGAGTATGGCGGTGATGATGTCATCAATGGGGCGGTTTACGCGCTCGGCTTTCTCGCGGAAAAGCGCGTCCTCGGCTTTTCTCTGCTCCAGATAGTTTTGGATGATTTCCTTAAAGTGTTCCGTTCCTTTCATTGCTTTGAGATTTAGATGATTACTTACGCATGAGTATATTGCAGTCAACGACTTCGGCACCTTTGCCGAAAATAGGATATGCCTTGAAGTATGGCGACCAATCGCCCTCGGCATCGGTGATTGGAGACACAACATCAATTTTGAGGTCAGTCAACCACCGGTCGATTTCAGCGGATTCATCATCGGTGATACCCTCGGCGTCACCATTGATTATATAGCATAGCGCCCATGTCGGCACTGCTTCGATTGTCTTTTGATAGTCCATAGTTCCAAGTGTTGAAGTTCTGTTGGTTGAGTTCTTTCCCTTTCTTTAAGAATCCCTTTCGGGAGGGAGCCGAATCAATTTTTTCGGCAAATCCAAAAAGGATGTGACCGAGGGGATTTCGACAAGGCTGCCGCCCAGGCATTCATCTTGGCCTTGACATATCCACGCACGGCCTTAACTTCGCCGACCCAAAAATCGACGGCTTCCCTCCGGATGGTATTCCAAAAGTCATTAATTACAAAGGGAAAAAGATGGAAAGTTTGCAAAATATTTGTCAGTCTCAGTATTTTACATTATTTTTGCATCGTTACAAAGTAAACGTAATTATGCAAATATTTCGTAACGCAAAAAACTATATGGGGAATGTCCTCGGATTAGAAGCTGAGGATAAAGGGGTTTATGCGCTTCCAGTCCCATTGAGTCATTTCTTTGATGTGCGCAAAAGCCTGATAGGAGGCCATGAATTCCTATTACTGTCACCGACCATGGCAGATGTGAAGCCGGAACTTCTCTGCAAGCGGTATTACAAAACCATGGAAATGTCGGGCATCCCGTGCATATTGGTTATCCCGACTATAACAGGCGTGCTGCGAAGGCAGTTAATCAAGAAAAAAGTAAGTTTTATTGTCCCCGATAAGCAGGTGTTCATCCCTGAACTGGGTACTATACTCTCGGAAAGCAAGCTGGATAACGGTTCCGAGAAATCGGTATTCTCGGCCAATACTCAGTTTCTTTTGCTGTTTCATCTTCTCAAAAAGGACTTGAACGGGTGCAGTTATAATGAGATTATGAATGCAACCGGGATTATAAAAAAGAATATCAGCACCGCTGCCTCTGAACTTGCCAATGCCGGCATCTGCGAGCTGCAGTCAGGACCGGGAAGAGAAAAGATGATCGTATTTTCAGGTGATAAAAAGGATATCTGGTCCAAATCTCTCCCGATGATGACTAATCCAGTTAAACGAGTCGGATATGTCTCTGCCATCGTGCCAAACGCAGAGAAGATGCCGGAATCATACGAGGCAGCCCTTTCTCATTACACCGATGTGGTTGGTGAGGAAGTAAAAGCATACGCAACATACCGACTTTCTGATGAGGCAAAGGCACTCAACGGCATTATTCAGTCGGAGTACGAAGACGGCATGGCCAGGGTTGAATTCTGGGCATACGACCCGGTTAAACTTTCCGACAATGGGTTCATTGATCCATTATCGCTATATCTGTATTATCGCAATGATGACGATGAACGAATACAAGGTGAACTTTCAAGATTAATAGATAGGACATTATGACAGTACAAGGAATTGAACGCATACGTGAATACATCGGAGAATACAAAGGCAACTATGTGATTATCGGAGGAACGGCAACCAATATAAATTTGGAAGATGCCGCTCTTGAGGGTCGTGTTACTCACGACATAGACATGATAATGGTATGCGAGGCCATCACACCGGACTATCTTGCCCGGTTCTGGGAAATGATTCGTGCTGCGGGTTATGAGCCGGCTGTCATCAAAACGGATACCGGTGTCAAACGCACATTCTATCGTTTCGTTAACCCGAAGGACTCAACCTTCCCCCGATATATCGAACTGTTCTGTCGCGTACCTGACAGCATCGACGTACCAGAGGATATGCATCTGGTGCATATCAGTAGCGAAGATGAGTATCTGTCAAGCTTCTCCGCCATAATGATGGATGACGATTATTACAACTTTGCAGTCAGACATAGTGTCGAAATGCAAGGGGTGCAGGTGCTTGACAAGTTTGCGCTTATAGTCCTGAAGGCAAAAGCCTACATCAGCAATCTTGCACGTAAGGAATCGGGGAATCGTGTACAAAGCGATGACATCATCAAGCATAAAAAGGATGTCTATCGCCTGTCGTTCCTTCTCGATGAGACTGCCGACCGAATCAGCCTGACCGATACTCTTAAAACAGATATGCGTAGTTTCATTGAGACAGTGCGGGCGCATGAGCTGAATACAAAGGCTCTCTCCAACAATATGGGTGTTGCCGAAATCAGTCAGGCAGACTTTCTGAGCAAACTTGCCACAATATTTCAGCTATGAAGCTATGATGAAACTCCAATACGCATCCGATCTTCATCTGGAATTTAAGGAGAACAGCGAATTGCTCGCTTCGACTCCACTTGATGTCCAGGCTGATATTTTGATATTGGCCGGTGACATCACGCTCCTTGGCAAAAGCAAATACTATCGCAACCCGTTCTTCGACTGGTGCTCTGAGCATTTTAAGGAAACCTATATTGTCCCGGGCAATCACGAATATTACAACGGTTTCGAGCTTGCAGATACAATGGCTGACTTTCAAATGTCAATCCGCCCTAACGTGCATTATATCAACAATCGGTCGGTAGTAATCAATGATACTGAAATCTTCTTCTCCACGTTATGGTGCAAAATTGATCCGCTGGAAATAGTACCGGTACAGATGGGTATGACCGATTGCTACCGGATCATATATAAGGGACGCGACTTTAACGCCAATGATTATGATGAGCTTCATACCCAAAGCATGAACTGGCTTACGGAGGCTGTTGCAAAATCCGTAGCCAAGCATAAAGTTGTGGTGACTCATCATTGTCCTACCAAGCGATTCGTTGACCCACGCTTTCCCGGCAGTACAATCAATTCTGCCTTTTGCGTAGACCTTGACCGATTTATAGAACAAGCCGGCATCGAGAACTGGATATATGGTCACACGCATTACAATGGAGGCAATGACAACATCATCGGTAACACCCGACTGCACTGCAACCAGCTTGGATACGTCCGTCACGGAGAAAACAAGTCTTTCAATCCGAAGGCTGTGATTGAAGTCTGTTGAGCCTTGTCAGACGCACCGCGTTGTGACGTGGCTTCTGTCTATTGATATGCAGCCTGAAATGTCGGTCAATATGCGGGTCAATCCGCGTGCCAATATGCGTGTCAAAACAGGTTGCAATACCAACATTAAAAAGCGAGTCCGATTGCGGTGTGAATGCTGCAACCGGACTTTGTATTGAAGGAAGGGAGAGGACGTATCAATCGAGGTATCCTATCAACTCTTTCTTCAGATCATCATCG
Source organism: Muribaculaceae bacterium (assembly GCA_036308365.1). GTDB lineage: Bacteria > Bacteroidota > Bacteroidia > Bacteroidales > Muribaculaceae > CAJUPY01. The sequence continues at coordinate 14,471 of JAXJVW010000046.1, read as the reverse complement.
ATTTCTCGATAGCGGGCAAAAGCTCTGCTTCCATCTTTATGACCGCTGAGGGCACCGACAAGACTCGGATCCTTCACTTTCTTATAAAGATTGCCGACAAATGTACGCCTGGCAATATGACTACTGGCAACTTCGTTTATGGGGCGTTGCTCCTCTTGGCCTGTGGTAGGATTCAGGATAGTGACAAGGCGTGTAATCCCACACTCTTTGAAAATACGCTTGATGGCCACGTTATACTTCTGTTGACTGATAAAAGGAAAGATTCGCCCTTCCGGATCTTGTCCTTTATAGCGGTCAAGAATTTCCAATCCTCTTTGGTTCAGCGGGACACGGATTACCTTAGCCCTCGAATTGAGGGTTTTGCTCGCTATATACTCAATGGCTCCGTTGATTATATTCTTCGGTGTCATACGATAAAGATCGGAGACGCGGCAGCCGATGAGAGTCTGGAAGATGAAGATGTCACGCTGAAGGGCATCCGAAGGAGACTTGGAAAAGTCATGGTCGGCGATGATATTACGTTCATCAAGAGTGATGTAGTAAGGCGTACCATAGTTCTCAGACACGATACCGTGGTATTTTTGAAAAGGCGAAGATGTTATGATCCCATTTGCGACAAGTTCTTTGAAGAATGAGCGCAAACAGCTGAACATATTGAAAATAGTATTGTCGCCGCGTTTCTGTGGCCCACGATATATCATCTCATCTTCCTCCTCGCGTGTCCTGATTTTCTTCTGCGCAACCTTGTTGGTCTGCACCTTCTTCCGTGAAACAGGACGTGTATCGGCCGGATTCTTTTTATAAATAACCTTGTACTTCGCAATCTCATAGATTTCATGTTCATTTCGCAGGAATGTTTCGAAGCCTAAAAGGTCATCAGCAGAGAAGGTCTTGACGTCAAGGATGGGGTCTTTGTGACGTGACAGCCTACGGTAGTGCTCGTAACGCTTAAGGGCGCGAAGCAGTACGTGATAACGGCGCTTACGCCATTCGGAGAGACGGCGCTTTTCAATGAATTCGTGCATATAGTCGAAGAAAGTCGAAACTATCTTCTCCTGAGCCTTCTCCTGGGCTTTCTCCTCTTCCTCTATTATCTGAGGACGCAGGAAGTCCGCGATCTTTGCCTCAAGCTTCTCGCGTGTGAGTATAGAGACATCATCGGTTTCGCACACTTTATAAAGGAGGGATTCGATGTCCTTCAGAGTCTCGTCAAGCTGACGAAGCTCATTAATCATTGAACGGTCAAGTCGAGGGAAACGTATCCTTTTATCCTCGTCATCCCAGAGCTCAGGGAGAATTCTGAGCGAAGTATGAAGCCTCCATTGGAGACCTCTCCGGATAGTAAAACGGAGAAGAAATTCAGCCTTCCCGTCGCCGTCTTTTTTGGCAGTCAATTCACGTCTGATGGTAGCCATTTTTGAGCAGTTTTTAGAGAGAAATTTTTACTGTTTTAGAGGGTTCAATTTTTGGATTTTCGGCAAGAATCAGTCGATTTCTGACTACCGAGGCCCCTTACCTCTATATACAAAGATAACAAATTTATGTTTAAGTTCAAAGTGCTCTGACTACCGTCTGACTACAAAACCGAAATCCGACTACACCAGACTATCCTTAAAATTTACATGAAAATACTCAACTTTTCTCGTAACACGTTGATACACAACATCCACTTTCGCACGCCCGAAACTTGAACCCTACACCTCAAATTACCTTCGGTTGTGCTCAGTTCCGGAGCACCATCCCTGTTCTGGGCACAAAATAAACCCCTTAACTCATTGAAGTTGAGGGGTTTATTATTTCTCGGGTATAAACAGGGTATAAACAAACAACACTACCCCTCATTTTTGAGGGCTGTTGCCGCCCCTGTCGGTGTGGTCTGGTCAAGTAATAAAAAAGTGCGCCCAAATCGCCCCGGTCGGGATGAGCGCACTTTGTCAGACGGTGACGATGTGGGGTTGATGATGTGCCGCCTGACAATATGGATTACTAACAACGGCTTGAAAAGTTCAGTCAGTCTATCAAATTAGCCTCGCTGCCCTTTATGTCGATTAATACCTCATCCTCCTCTCGGTCTAACAATATGCCTAATATCCGGCTCTTGTTTACCCTCGCGGCAAATACCCCTCGCCCGGCTTGATTGAAGCGGTGAGCAAAAAATCTTGCAGTATCAATATTCAGCGTCCAACTCAAATTAAACCCTTGTTTGCGCTCTGCCTCGCTAACAAAACAGCCTCGGTAAACAGTCATCTCATCCGGCAAAGATTCAAACAACTTCCTCTCTTGGTCTGTTGTGATGAGGTTGAGACCATATTTCCGAATAACTTTCAGTGCGGTTCGCTTTGTGGCATCGCCACTCCCATAGGCAAATTTAAATGCGTCCGGCATTGCGTCCGGCTCGATGCTGTCAACTGCCTCTAAAAACACATTCCATCTGTGTTTGTTACCCGCCCAACACAATGCTTCAAATATCTCATCGTGCGACAATAAATGCCCGGTGGTTATAAGTTTTATCAACCTCTCATAAGGGTTGAATTTGGGAAAGTCTTGTATTTCCATTATGCTATTACTTGTAATCTGTTATAGGTCTTTGTGCGTCTCCCTCGCTCTCCCTTAATGCCCAGGATCTGGCGCAGGTTGTCGGCGCATTTGTCTATTCGTGCCATTGCTGTTACTTTGCTCTTGAAGCCACGCCGGGCGGCTATCTCTGCGTAATTGTACCCCTCAACATATAACCGGGCCTCCTCGTTGAGGTGGTCAAAGATAAATGCCGCTTGCAGGTCGCTTTCGGGATCGCTTGTGGTCGGTGTCTGCTTCTCGATGATTAGGGCGTTAAACTCGCTCATGTCCGGCGCGGTGGCCGCTTGGTTTAGTCGGGTCTTGATGGTGTTGATGATTACCACGCACGCCCACGGCATAAACTCGCCCCGGTCGGGGTCGTAGTGGTCGGCAAATCTCAGCATCTTCAGTAATGCCGTTTGTGCTATGTCTTGCCATTCATGGCGCAAATTGTAGTGGGCGGCATAGGCTTGTGCGCTCTGCTCGATCCGCGGGAGCGTGGCCGTTAACAGTCGGTCAAATGCGGGGCGTTCCATAGGTTATTGCGGTTATGCGCTCACGCTCTTGCTTGGCGGTCGTGGCCAGTGCTGAGGCCGTTGCGTGGAGTCGGTTAATAACTTTATCGAGTTCGCTCTCTTTTGCGGCGTTGAGGTCGTTGAGCTGCTTGCGCAGGTCGGCAAGTTCGCGGCGTTGGTAATTGATTACTTCACGCGTTGCGCGTAGTTCCCGGCGCAGGTTCTTGACTGTTACGCGGAGGTGGTTGTATTTTCTTGCTTTCATATCTTTGGGGTGTCTTGTGTTGTCGATGAGGTGGGGAGAGAGTCCGGGGCGGCTCTGTGTCCGCTCCCGGCTCTGTCGGTGGCTCATGCCATCCGTAGTAGGTTCGCTTTCTTGAAGCATCGCCACTCTTGTTTCTCGGTGTCGAAGTAGGTCTGTACCGTGTCATTTGGTTTACGCTGCTTCGTGGTGGTGCTCTCGGTTGAGGGGATGATGTCTGCGTTGATGGTTCCGTATGCCTCGCGGGTGGTTCCGTCTACTTTGGCGAAGTAGAATTTTACGATACGTCCGGCCATTGCGGTCTTCAGTTTGATGTTTGTCCACGCTGCTTTCAGTGCCTGAGAGAGGTTGAAGCCGTTGCGTTTTACGAATTGCCACGCGAGATTCATTACTTGGCTGAGGGTTGATTTTCTTTCGTTGCTCATTGTTCCGGGGTTTTTGAGAGTTAATTTTATTTTGATTTAATTTTGATGTTGCAAATTTAAGCATAATAAAATTATCCACCAAATTTTTGAGCGAAAAAATTTAATCAACCTCAAATTTTAGCGATTTTTATTTTATCGTAATATAATTTTAGGTATCTTTGCACCCGAAAACAACTTAAATCACAATAAAAGATGTTACGCGTTAAAGAAATTCTAAAATCAAAAGGAATGACAGCAAAGGAACTTGCCGGGCTTCTCGGTATTTCTGAGCCATCGTTATCCCTGACAATTAAAGCCGGGGCAAATCCATCATTGCAAACTCTTGACAAAATCGCCTCCGCGCTCGGTGTGTCGATGGCTGAACTGTTTGAGGCTCCGGCCCAGGATGCGGCAACTATCACTTGCCCCCATTGCGGCCAGCCCATCACGTTGCACGTTGAGAAATAACAAAACCTCAACGCCGGGGTTACTTTCCATCGTTCACCCCCCTTTGTTGAGGTTTGGGCGTGGGTCTTGTCGGCTCACGCTCTTATTTTGCCCTCTGTGGTCGTTTCTCGGTTCGGGGCGGTCAACTTATCAACTCGGCGGCTATCGTTGAAATTTGCCCCGTTTCCGTGCGTCTGTAGGTGGTCGTGGCCCATTGCAAAACCTTGTGGCATTTCCAAAAAACTTGCTATTATCTTGCTATTATCTTCTGATAAAACCTTTGGGTTACCTTTGGGTTATCCCTTACCCCCTACATTACCGTTTCTTGTGGTTATCTTGTGGTTGCCCCCTTGCTATAACCTTAACATTTTGATGCGGTTATTAAGGCACTGTTAGAGATTCCGGCGGCGTGCATACTCGCTCAGTAGTGTTGCATCCACTTTGTTATCATCAATCACTCGGCTCTTTTCGCTCTTGCGGTAGTCGAGCCACGGAAATATGCGTTTTGCGGCATTGGTCGATGTGGCCTTTGTGTCTATGGCTTTGCGCTTGCCCTCGGTGGCTCCGGCTTTCTTGGTCACGGTGTCGGAGTTCGTCCACATAGCACGCTGCCACACTTGCGGCAATACTTGCTCATAGGGGATGCGGTAGGCGCAGAGTAAAGCGAGTAACGCGCCCTTGTTCATGCCGAAGCTGAATGTTGCCGTTGATGCGCTGCCGTGTATCGCCCTCACGTCCTCGATTACGCAAACTATATTGGGGTGTCTCGCCTTTATCCCGGTGAATAGGTCGGCCATCTCGTAGAGGTCTAACCCGGCCAGCGGGAAATGTTCAAACTCGCCATCGGTCTGTATTGCGATGAAGCCTTTGGCTCCGGGGTCTATGCCCATATAACTTTTGCTCATGATCTGAAATTGTTTTGTTGTGGTTGTTGAGGTGTCGGGGCGGCTCTCATGGCTCTCAACGCCTCGTTAATTTCATTGTCGGTTATGCCGTATTGTCGGCAAAGATAGAGGAATGAGCCAGCTTTTACACGTTGCAAATGCGCTTGGCGGTATTTCCGGGCCGTGTCGGTCGGCTCATACTTGGGACTGTTCCGGCTCACAACGTGGAATAACTCCGCGCCATCGGGTAGAGATTGAAGCGCGGCGGCGGCTTTGAGCCAATCGGCATAATCATTCAGGGCTATGCCCCGGCGGCTCCACACCTCAACGGCGGCTCTTATGCGGTCGTTGTCATCATTGCCGTTGTGGGCGGCGTAGGCGTACCTATTTCGCCGCTTGTTTCCTTTCGGCGATAACTTGCCCATCTCAACGGGCGCGATGCGCTGAACGGCCTTAAATCGGGTTGCCGGATTCCTGACTATTGCGCCGGGGTCATAAGACAGTAGGCGCAGGCGGTTGAGGTTCCCGCAATTCTTGTCGATGGTGATTTTGAGAGATTCAGCAAAGTAGCGTTTCAACGCCTCCCAAATCATCGCTTGCGGTTGGTCGGGGTCTACTGCCAGCAATAGGAATACTCCGCGCCCTCCGGCTGAAAGTGCCGACAGATAGCAATACGGCAATTCTCCTAACGCCGTGCGCAGGGCGGGCCACTCGGTTATAGCGGGGTTGTCGGCACCGTCAATATCCACGGCAATAACGCCCGTGTGTCTGCCGTCATGGTGGGCGTGTGTCTGCCCCGGTGAGCAACGGCATGAGATTGTGACGGCGGGGAGTGTCGATTTAATTCGGCTATAGGTTTCTTTGTCGGCGGTCTTGTCGATCGCTCTCAGTGTCGAGATGATTGCGGCGTGGCGGTTCGGGATGCGTCCGGCAACAACATCGATGAAGTGAGCCAGCGTTATATCTTTGGCCGTGCCTCTCACATTCGGGAATGCCGATATTGTGATGAGGTCGGCGGGTGGTGGTGTCGTGGATTGTTGAGGGTGCATTTCGATGAAGATTATAAAAGTTTACGCTCGCTGTCTTTTGGTGTAAATTATCTTGGCTGTGTACTGTAAACTATAGGGGTGTATATCTAAAGATATACATACACCCCCCTAAGTTTACGCATAAACAGATACACGGAAACATAAAAGTTTACGATAGTTTACGCTTGGTTTACGGTTTACGCAATGCAATTCAAGCATCAAATAACAGCCTCTCGCCGTCCACTCTCAACGCCCCGGCTTCAATGCAACTGTTTATGAGTTTTGTCGCAGCTTGCTTGGTGTACTTTTCGCCCTTTGAGTTGTCTTTGGTCTTTAGCATTGCAAGCAAATCAACCCTTGCAATTGTTAGTGGCGGTTCTATTCCCAGCTCAATGAGCCTTTGCCGTTGGTTATGCCGTTTCTCTTCCTTGGCCGTCCGCTCCGCGTCTGCCGGGTTGACTATGCGGGCGCGGCCTAACCCGTCCTCGGTGTCCTCAATGTCGATTGTGAGCGGTTCTATTTCCCGGTGCCTGACTGCCGAAGCCTCCAGCGTCCTTGTCGAGTTCTTGCCGTTGCGCTTCAAACTCAACTCCATCGCGCATTTCTGCCGCAGCAAACGCCCCAGCCATCCCGTTGCAAAATCATCTTTGTTGTTGGTATGGATTGCGCATATTACCACGGCGTTGTTATCCTCGGCAATTCGGGAGAGTGTTGTTATTACCTCATCGGCGGCTCCCTGGTCGTTGTAGTCCATTCCGGGTATGAGGTCGGCTATACCGTCCACGATGATCAATGCAGGGCGTTGAGTTTTAACTTGCAGGTCGATGAGGGGCAAACGCTCTTTTGCGGGGGTGTTCTTCACATTCAGCACCTCGATACGCGGCCCGGCTGTTGCGGCTTGTGATGTGATGCGCTTCAATACCTTTCGGGTGTCGTTCCTTGATTGCTCCGTGTCGATGAATAGTAATACCTCATCGGCTTGCGCCTGACTTTTCAACCCGAAATAATCACCGTTGAGGAATGCGAGCGCAAAGGCAGTCAGGGCAAAAGTTTTTCCGCTCTTGGCCGGGGCTTTCAGGCTCACGATGTTCCGGCGTGGCATGAATGCGACAGCACACCACGAAAATAAAAACTCCTCCGGCTCTATCTCCTCATTTGCTCCGATTCGGGACTGCTCCAGCATTGAAAGCAAATTGGCGGTTCCATCATCGGCGGGCGCAGGATTCTCGGCGGTGTCGCGGATTGTGGCCGTTATATCGGTGGCCGTGGGTGTGGTTCTCTCTTGTTCCATACTTACCCCCTTTCAATCCAATAGAGTTTATAACGGTTCTCGCCATCCTTGCCCGGTCTCCATTCGTCACACACGGCAATGCCCATTTTGCGCAGGTTGCGGATCTCGCTCCGTGCGTCTCCTATGTGCAGACGTATTGAAATGTCAATGGCTGAGTACTTGCCGCCGTCTCGCAGTAGGTTGATGAGGCGTGTTTGTCTCGGTGTCAATGCCCTCGCTGGTTTGCGTGGTTGGTCGAATAGTGACGGCTGGTTGTTGAGGTCGTGCGGGTTCATTTCGCGCCTCCTTTCATTGCATAGCGGTTGGCACGGTCGGCAATCTCAGTGGCGGTGGCGCAACGGTTCTGCTGTAGCCACGCCTCTAACTCGGCACGGTTAAAATAGCAGATTTTGCCCATCGGCTTGTAGTGGGGTATCTCGCCCCTCATTGTAAGTTTGTAGAGGTAACTTTTAGATATGCCCATATAACGTGCCGCCTCATCGCTCGTTAATACCTCTTTGGTGCAAAACAGGGTGTTGGCCGCTATAAGGTCAGCAACCTCTTGTAATTGTTCTTTGCTCATTGTCGGTGAGTTTAAAAGTTTATAAAGAGGCTCCGGGTGTGGGCACGTCTGCCGCCCTTTGCCTGTGTTAACTTTGTTCTCGCGCTGAAAACATTGGCAAAGGTAGATGGTAAAAGCCGCCAAAAATAGTGTGCCTAAGTGGTGGCTAAGTGCCACTAAAAAAGCCCCTCAGGTTGAGGAGCAGTCTAATCAATCAAAAAATATATTGTTGTCAATCTCGGCTCGCCAATTTTTTACACTTTGTGATTTTCCTGTGTCAGCGTTTTGGCTTATTGTTCTATCAAGACGCTTAACGTCAAATAAAGCCTCTAATTGATTTAATTGTTCGCTGTTTAACTTGTCGGTGGGCTTTGGACAATAAACGCACTCTAAAAAGTAGCCTAATCTTGCTTTGCCCCCTCTCTCGCCTCCAAATTTCCATTTATAGGTTATGCTGTCGCTTTCACTTGTCGTTAGCGTATAGCCCGCCTCAACGGCTCGGGCAAAATACTTTCTCGCCCTGTCGGTGTCGAGTCCACTCGGTAAATAAATGGAGCCTGGGCAAGCCCCCGGTGCGGGGTCGAGTCTCTTTTGTAGCACATCAACGGCATAGTTATACTTTGCCGGAATGTGGATATTGTCGGCGATAGTTCCGGGCATAGGTGGTATGAACGGCAATGGCTCGTATGGTTCCGGCTCCTCCGGCCATTCAATAGGCTCATTGGTTCCCATTGCAAGCGCATACTCGGCAAAGTTCAATTGTACTTCAAATGCCGAATATCTTTCATCATACACGGCGCGGTGTTGTCTCTCCCTCTCATCATATTCCCATTTAGCCCGGTCGTAGGTCTTTCCACATTTCCATTGAAATAGCATCTCGGCGAAGTCTGCCAATAATGCCTCAACCCGCTCCGGCTCATAGTTCCGTGTCAATGCCTCGATATGGTTCAATATCTCCGTGCGTGTAGGTTGTGGCCACGCCATCAGTAAATCAAATAGCTCTTGTGGTGTCATGGCATTAAATATCAAGTTCAGGTAATGAGTTTATTGCCTCGGCTTTTAGGCTGTCAACGGCTCGGGTGTATTTCTCGGTGTGTTTTAGGCCGCTGTGCCCCAACAGACTTGCCACGGTCTTTATATTTGCACCGTTGTTGAGTATGTTAACAGCAAAAGAGTGTCGGGCACAATGCCACGTTATATGTTTTTCAATCCCTGCTCGGGCTGTCCAATGCCTCAACGCTTTCAAGCACATATTGTGTGAGGGCAAAGGAAATATAAGCTCATTGCGGTTGCCCTCGCCAATCAATTTCAACAATCCATCGTTGAGAGGTATTACAACACCGCTGGTGCTGCTGTGTCCTTTGGTCTTGGCTTGCTCAAATTTCAACAGGCGGTTGGCATAGTCCACGTTTGCAAATGTGAGGTCTTTAACATCACACCACCTCAACCCACAATAGAGGCAAAATATAAAAGCGCGTCTAATATTGACGCTCTCACCGTGATAGTGGGTTGAAATAAGTTGCTTTATCTCATCCATACTCAACACATCCTTTTTGAGTGAGCCGTTGTCAATCTTAATCACCACGCCATTACAGGGGTTCTTCCTCATCACATCTTTTTCAACAGCCGCTTTAATGATTTTCTTAAAACGTGCATAGAGAGTGTGTGCCCCCTCGCCTACAAAGCGGTGTTGCAGATACTCGGTAAAAGCCACAATCATATCTTTGCTAATCTGCTCGGGCTTTACTCGCTTGGCAAATTTGCTATACTCGGGTGTGGCGTTGAGGAAATCAATAAAGCAATCGTGAGCGCGTTTAATGTGCCTCTTATCGCCCTTTGTGTAGGCCTCATAATAAGCCCACATCCAATCAAGGAAATTTATATCTTTGTCCTTTTTCAGTCGGTAGCCCTCAACATCATTCAAAAGCTGTTGGCCGCGCTCAAATCTTATCTTTTTGGCGAGTTCCAACGTTTCTTTGTTCTGCTGTCGCTCTATCGGGGTTCTCGGGCTGTCCCATATATACAGGCTCAAATACTCGCGTTTGTTGTTCACGCGCTTATACTCGCGGCCTGTCTTACTACTCACGGCCATATCAAAGCCCAAATAAAAATCTAAAAACAGGCTCTCGCGGCCATCGCTCAACACCTTTGCCCCCAACTTGGGGTTGTCGGTGCTGTCGGTGCTGATTATGTATGTGCCATCGGCTCGGCAATTCTTTTTGAGTGCCATTTTCTTTTGCTCTTTGTTTCCTTTGTTTGCAAAGATAGCAATTATTTTTCACTCGGGTATAAACCAGGTATAAACTTTTAGCAAAATAAGGGCTTATTTTTGTAGTCAAGAGAAAACACCAAAACGCTAACTCGTTGATATATTGTGTTATTAATTTCCTTTGTTTTCCTTTGAAATCTCGGGTTTGTGCCTGTTCTGGGCACCCATTTCAATCGCAACTTATTGATATTCAATGAGTTACGATTTTTGCATTCAGGAATTGTCAGCAAACCCCCTAATTTACAGTCGGTTGCACCGGGGTGAATTTTGCTGACAGAGACTGAATGAATCGAATCTGAACCTTTAACATTTTTTAATGCAATCGACCGCTTTCAACCCTTCTTTCGGCTCGGGTTCAACCCTGTTTCGTGCCCCAATTCTAAGCGTTTCACAGCGTCGTTATATGGGAATGAAGGTTAAAAAATCCATAGCAGTTTGTAGTTTTTTTCCACTACTTGCGTCTAACAAATAAAAACGCAATTAAAACCTCATTATGACAAATGGAACAACCTCAAAAAGAATTTGAAAGGCTTGTCCGGGAATACGAGAAGGATATCTACGCGATATGCTATCTCTATGCCAGTTGCGAAGAGGAGGCCAAGGATCTCCGGCAAGACACTCTCATCAATATATGGAACGGTCTGCCAAAATTCCGTGGAGAAAGCTCCCTTCGCACTTGGATAACCCGACTCACCATCAACACCTGCATTTCATTCAAGCGGAAGAAAAAACCGGAGACCGTAGGCGAGGAATTCGTACCTCAGTTGGCGAATCCCGATCTCGAGGCTACTGAACAAGTGAAACTTCTACATCGCCGACTGCAACGGCTTGAATATCTCGATCGAGCCTTAGTAATGCTCTGGCTTGAGAATATGAGTTACGACGAAATCGGCGCCATCCTCGGTATTGCGCCCAAAAACGTAGGTGTGAGACTGGTAAGAATAAAAGAGAAACTTAAAAAAATCGACGACAATGAATGACAATCAAATATACTCCGACTCACTTTCAGATCTCAAGGCGGGAATGAAGGCTCTAAAAGATTGTTTGCCTCAGGGCGGAGTCATAACCGACAGAGAAATTCGCGATGCCATGCAGAAAAAAAGCCTGTGGCTCAAAAAATTCGTATGGGGTGAAATCATAACATTCCCCTTGTGTATTCTGCTCCTTCTTGGGATTGGCGCCTACATGCACATGAACCTTTGGTGCATTTATGCGCTGATAATTGTTGGTATTCCTGATATTATCCTTGATTTCCGCACGATTATAGTACCTCAGAAATGGATACAGGAGGACTCAATGGTCGAGCTAAGCCGCAAACTTGCGGCGCAAAAGCTTTGGCGAAAACGTCAGACTGTCTGGGAGTCACCATTGGTAGTAGCTTGGGAGGCATGGTTTATGTATGAGTATCTGCGCCACCTGGAGAATTTGATTCCCGGTTCGGGTTTGAGGATTCCTGATGAATATTTCTATTGGGTGTGGGGCATGCTCTCTGTTGCAGTAATGTGCATAGTTGCCGGCATTGTAATCTACATTTATAGGAAAGCCCAACACATTAACGACAATATAATCCGCTCTATTGATTCATTCGCTGAAGGAGAATAACGACTTTCAGATCAAACGACAAATATAGATGGAACGCCATCGGGATTATTCAATCCTTGTGGCGTTCCGTTTATTTTGTGACTTGTAAGTCGTGGCCGGTGATGACAAAAGTCAGCGATTCAACTCCTCTGAACCGCCGCAAATCCACCTGAATAAACCGAATTTGAATTTATTAACACTCTTTAATACACACATAGCGACGGCATAGCCTTTCTCTCCCTCTGCCTCACCTTACCGACCTCCCTCTCTATAGACAGCACAAGCCATCACAACAAGGCTCGGTAGCGTTTTTCTTTTCGCCAGCCCTTTTCTCATTTGCAATTTTTCTTTTCAGTGGTTCATACATAAGTTTGGTTCATCTCGGATATATACTACCCGACCTAAACCAAACTCGTCTTTATCTGAGTTAATATATCAAAGGCTGGACTTGAATTGCCCAGCCTTTGAATTTTGCTATTATACAGGTCTTATCTTATCGGATAACTCGCTTGATGCTGTTTCCTTGTGATATGATTATGTATGTACCCGATACAAGTTTTGATTCCGAGTACTCTCCTTCATAAACAAGGACTCCTTGGAGATTGTAGATTCTTACATATTGGCTGCCATCAATCTCAATGTCATTGATTCCAGATTCCTCATAAACTACAACAGCACATGTGGCTGACAAATTAGATCCATCTAAAGAAGAAGCAATAATTGTTGCCTTGCCAATTCCTTTTGCTGTTAATTGGCCATGGGAATCTACTGTAACAACAGATGCATTGGTCGAGGACCAGTTAATTTTTTTATTTGTAGCATCGACAGGAGTGATTTGTGTTTCCAAATTGAATGTTTCACCAACCGCCAGTTTGACAGAGGATGGACTTATTGCAATTTGAGTAATTGGGACAAAGCGACTATTTACAGTGGTTTCACAAATGGCAGATAGATTACTTCCATCTGTTGTCGAAGCAACAATTTGCACATTGCCCTCCTTTATGGCAGAGACAAGACCCGATTCGGAGACAACAGCTATTTCAGTATTGGTCGAAGTCCAACGAATATCCTTATTGGACGTATTTTCAGGAAGAATATTAGCACTCAATTGAAGAGTTTCACCAACGGAAAGACTGGCTGTTGTCGTTGAAAGAGATAAAGATTCTGCCACAATAACTTTGGCCTTAACTGTAACCTTACAGAGAGCGACAAAGCCACCGTCAACCGTCGTTGCCATAATTGTCGCCTGTCCTGGTTTAATTGCATAGACCGTTCCATCCAAAGAAACCATCGCCACACTGATATCAGAACTTGTCCAATTTACAGACTTATTAGAGGCATTATCGGGAGTGATGGTTGCTACCAACTGTTCTGAATCATCTTCTTCCAATTCTAATGCCGGTTTGTTTAAAACAATTCCTGTTGTCGGTTGGATTACAGTCACAATACATTCATCTCTAATTTCCGAATTCTCAACTGATGAGACAGTGATTTTTGCCTCGCCGCCATTTATGGCCGTAACGTTCCCATTATTGTCTACAATCGCAACTGATTCATCTGAAGAACTCCATACAATAGTTTTGTTATCGGCATCACTTGGAGAAACTGTAGCAACTAAATTATGTATGTCATTAACTTTGAGGGAAAGGGTTTGAATATTTAGGCTAACAGTTTTTACGCTTATAGGGGCTACTATATCAAGGTGTTTAAAGATTGAGTTCTCGTAAAATTCTTTAGTGTCGTTAGGAGCATATATAACCCCGTCAGTTAAAACATCATCATACCATTTATTTGAATTCGTATATAAATTGTCTGGCCTTAAAATTTCAGAGTAGATTTTCACCTTAGGTGTACCCATTCTCTTATTTCCATACATGGAGGTTAAAGTTGATGGTAGATAAACACATATGGAATCCGTATATTTCTCATAATAGTCATCTGATGCACCAGGAACTCTGTTCATATATTTTGATCCCCAATACAAATACTCCACACCTTCTCCAATATATAAATAAGACGGTGTGCCTATACCATTACCGATAGTTTTTAAATTAGGACAATCTATGACCAAACTATCCGTATTCAAATTGGGATAAAGAGTAGCAGTCCCAGCAGATCCATTCGCCACATAATAACTACCATCGTCCCAGTTGGTTATTGTTCGTGGAATGATTAATTTACGAAGTCGCTTGGATGTTTTAAACATCATCACATTCAGAGTATTGTTTGAGGATGATATATAGCTACTGCCGTAACCTGAATAGCGACCTCCAGAAACGACATTCACTTCGGCCAAATCCAAAGCACCCGTCAAATTATACTTGGAATTGAGCTCATCAAGATACTCGAAATCATCGGCATTGACCTCTCCTAAAAGTTTGAGGTTTTCAACCGTTAATTTATCATCGTAGAGAATGCGTTGAGATAGTGTCCCAGCGACTTTATTGTCTACCACAAGAGTCGTGGCTTGCGCTTCACACAGCATATAGCTGAATGTCAGAGCAAGGAATGTGAGAAATTGTTTCATATTATTTTGTTATTATTGATTTTAGTTCGCTACTCAAGTCATTGACGACTAATTGCAGATAATCATTGTCTGATTTGCTTTCAACCATAATGTGTCTTCTAACCTCCATTCGTGGGTCTAAATCGTTAAGAATATCGACTTTCAATGTAGCAGGTATAATGATTTT
>JAXJVW010000045.1:0-1824 GCA_036308365.1 Muribaculaceae bacterium | reverse complement strand
CGCTAAAGATATAAACGGCTCATGGTCGGCCTCGCCCGACCGCATAGCCGACACCGAAGCCATGTCAACATGCATAGTGCGCATAGTGGACTTCGACAAAGCTCCCTCACAAGCCGGTGGCGACATGATTCTCAGCGGACTCGTGTCAGTGTCGTCGCAGCTCCCCGTGAGCGAGTCGGTGCAGCAACCGGTGTCGCTTACAGCCAGCGGAGTGGCCTCAATCCGTGGCACATGGCTCGCCCATGATGACGACGAAATTGTAGTTGTGCTCGATCCGGAGACATTCACCGTCAATGTCGACAGCAGCGCCGTGGTGCTCACAACCGACATCCTCACCGGCGACGACGCCCCCGACCTGGCGTTGCTCAAACCCTCGGCAGTGGCTATGGTGCGTCAGCAAATCACCCAGGCCGCGCAAACCGATTTCTTCAGCATCCATAAAATCGACGATATAAAAATTCACGACAACATGATGTCGTGTGAAATCAACGACCGCGACATCACCCTGCGCAGGCAGATCGATGAATAGAAACAAACATAACACCATAAAATACCAAACAACAATGTTAAGTCAAACTCTTGAAGCCGCTCTCAACGAGCAAATCAACGCTGAATTCTGGTCAGCGTATCTCTATCTCTCAATGGCTAACAACTTCGAAGCAAAGGGAAATCCCGGTGTGGCTAACTGGTTCCGTATCCAGTTCCGTGAAGAACAGGATCACGCCCAGATTTTCATGAACTACGTCAACCAGCGCGGCGGTCGCGTGCTGCTCAAACCCATAGCCGCCGTCGACACCGAATGGGCAACTCCCCTTGATGCGTTCAAGGCCACACTCGCCCATGAACGCACCGTGACTTCACTGATCAACAGAATTTACGCCATGGCTGAATCGGAACATGACTACGCAACCCGCGAAACCCTCAACTGGTTCATTTCCGAGCAGGTTGAAGAAGAGGAAAGCGCCCAGCAGCTCATTGACAAATTCACCATGATCGGCACTGACGGCACCGGCCTCTACATGCTCGACCAGGAGCTCGCCGGCCGTGTCTACAACACTCCGTCACCCCTGGCCAGCGCAGAATAATAAATATCGACTGACCTTATTTTCAAGGAGACCGACCCCATCACCGGTGGCCGGTCTCTTTTTTTCGCTTCAACTCCCCTGACTTATAAACGCCATTAAATGGCTCAACCTACACTTTCTGGTTGACTTTATACTGCTGGGTAGTACATTTTAGTACACCTTAAAACAAAAATAATGACTGAAAATCGAGTGATTTTCAGTCATTATCAGTACCCGGAGCCGGGATCGAACCGGCACGGATTGCTCCACTGGTGTTTGAGACCAGCGCGTCTACCGATTCCGCCATCCGGGCTGATGCGTTTTGCGAGGGCAAAGGTAGATATTTTTTTTTGATTTACAATAGTTTGTCAAAAAAAATCATTATCTTCGTACCTACTATTTGACAAAACCTTAAACTACTATGGGAAATTTAACTTTTACTATGATTAAGCCAGATGCCGTTAGGGCTGGCAACCACGCAAAGATTCTTCAGCACCTTGTTGATGCTGGCTTTAGAATCGTGGCACTGAGAATGTGGTGTATGTCGCGCAACGACGCAAAGCGCTTCTATGCCGTTCACACTGGCAAACCATTCTTTGATGGTCTTATTGACTTTATGACCTCAGGACCGATTGTTGCAGCGGTGCTTGAGAAGGAGAATGCCGTAGCCGAACTTCGCAAGACTGTGGGCGCAACAAACCCAGAGGCTGCCGATGAGGGTACTGTTCGTAAGCTCTATGGCAGCAGCGTTCAGCAGAAT
>JAXJVW010000044.1:0-4968 GCA_036308365.1 Muribaculaceae bacterium | reverse complement strand
ACCAGCCGTAGCCACCACACCGGATTCTCCGTTCAGATCATCCCCTCAAAAAAAAACTTCAAAAAAAACGCCTTCCACTCCCACGATTTTTACAAAAAAATATGTAATTTTGCACCTTTAAAACATAAAAATAGAAAATCCATCATGGGAGGTTTCTTCGGTACAATTTCTAAAAGATGCTGTGTCAACGAATTATTCTACGGCACAGACTACCATTCCCACCTCGGCACAAAACGGGCCGGTTTGGTAACCTTCGATCCCGAAGCCGGGTTCAACCGCACAATCCACAACATCGAACGCGATTATTTCCGCTCCAAATTCGAGGACGAACTTGACAAATTCATCGGGAACCAAGGCATTGGAGTGATCAGCGACACCGACCCGCAACCTATCATCATCAACTCGCATCTGGGGCGTTACGCCGTGGTCACCGTCTCCAAAATCATCAACATCCGTGAAATAGCATCCGAACTGCTGGAACAAAAAATGCATTTCAGCGAACTGTCAGCCAATAACATCAATCCAACTGAGTTAGTGGCTCTCATTATTAATATGGGTAAGGATTTCGTTGATGGCATAAACCTGGTTTATAAAAAAATCAAAGGTTCATGCTCAATGCTGATCCTGACGGAAAACGGAATCATATGCGCCCGCGACTATCTGGGACGCACCCCGATAGTGATCGGAAAAAGCGACTTCGGCTATGCCGCAGCCAGCGAATCAGCCTCGTTCCCCAACCTGGGCTATGACATTCTGCGCGACGTGGGCCCCGGCGAAATCGTACGTCTGACCGCCGACTCCATGGAGCAGCTCCAGGCTCCGGCGCGACGCTCCCAGATTTGCTCCTTCCTCTGGGTTTACTACGGTTTCCCCTCAAGCGACTACGAAGGGATAAACGTGGAATACGTCCGCGAAAAAGCCGGTTGCGCCATGGGCAAGGAAGACCCCATCGATGCCGACTGCGTCTGTGGCATCCCCGACTCCGGCGTTGGCCACGCTCTCGGGTTCTCCCACGGCAGCGGAATACCCTACAAACGGGCCGTGCTGAAATACACCCCCACCTGGCCCCGCAGCTTCACCCCGGGCAACCAGAGCCGACGGAGCCTCGTGGCTAAAATGAAACTAATTCCAAACAGAGCCATCCTCGCCGGTAACAGAGTGGTGTTCTGCGACGACTCCATTGTCCGCGGCACCCAGCTCCGCGACAACGTGCGAACCTTCTACGACTGCGGCGCGCGCGAAGTCCACGCCCGAATCTCATGTCCCCCCCTGATCTACGGCTGTCCGTTCATCAACTTCACCTCATCGAAAAGCGACCTCGAACTGATAACACGCCGCATTATCCGTGACTTTGAAGGCGACGAAAACGCACACCTCGACGACTACGCCACAACCGATTCCGAACGCTACCGCCGCATGGTGGCCGAAATTGCCCGCCAGCTCGAACTCTCGTCGCTCGAATTCAGCAAACTCGAGCACCTGGTCGACAGCATCGGAATCCCCAAATGCAACCTCTGCACCCACTGCTTCGACGGAACATCATATCACCCCGACGAAGCCTGGAACGACGACCATAAATAGCGACCACGCCAGCCTGACCCGTTCATCAACCCTCAGGCCGCGGCCTGCTAACTGACAAACGTAGCACAACACATTTTCTACAGCTATGGATACAAAATACATTTTCGTGACCGGCGGAGTGGTTTCATCTCTCGGCAAAGGGATAATCTCAGCCTCTCTGGCCTCTCTGCTCAAAGCGCGCGGATTCCGCGTGACAATCCAGAAGTTCGACCCCTACATCAACATCGACCCGGGAACCCTCAACCCCTACGAACATGGCGAATGCTACGTCACTGAGGACGGCCACGAAGCCGACCTCGACCTGGGCCACTACGAACGGTTCACAAACGTCAGGACATCCAAAGCCAACAACGTCACCACCGGGCGAATCTATCAGAACGTCATCGACAAGGAACGCCGAGGCGACTATCTTGGCAAAACCGTGCAGATTGTGCCCCACATCACCGACGAAATCAAACGAAACGTAAAAATCCTCGGAAACACCGGCGACTACGACTTCGTCATAACCGAAATCGGCGGAACCGTGGGCGACATCGAATCACTCCCGTTCATCGAAAGCGTCCGGCAACTGCGCTGGGAGCTCGGACAGAACTGCATCTGCGTGCATCTGACCTACGTGCCCTACATCGCCGCCGCCAAAGAACTCAAAACCAAACCCACCCAGCACTCCGTCAAGCAACTGCAGGAGGTGGGCATTCAGCCCGACATCCTCGTGCTACGCACCGAAAAGGAGATTCTCCCCGACATGCGCCGCAAAATAGCGCAGTTCTGCAACGTGGCCCCCGACGCCGTCATCCAGAGCATCGACGTACCCTCAATCTACGAAGTGCCCATCAAAATGCACCAGCAACACCTCGACGAACTGATTCTCCGCAAAGCCGGACTCCCCGTCGAAGGTGAACCCGACATGAAACCCTGGATGGACTTCCTCCAGAAAATGCGCGACGCCTCCGAAACCGTAACCATCGGACTCGTTGGCAAATACGTCGAGCTGCCCGACGCCTACAAAAGCATCAACGAAGCGCTCTTCCAGGCGGCAACAGTGAACCACCGCAAACTCAACCTCAAATTCATTCACTCCGAGAAACTAACCGAGGCCAACGTCGAGGAAACGCTGCGCCCCATGGACGGAGTAATCGTGGCCCCCGGATTCGGCCACCGTGGCATCGACGGCAAATTCGCGGCCCTCAAATGGTGCCGCGAAAACAACGTGCCCACCTTCGGAATTTGCCTGGGCATGCAATGCATGGTCATAGAATTCGCACGCAACGTGCTCGGACTGACCGAGGCCAACTCAACCGAGATGATCCCTAACACACCCCACCCCGTCATCGACCTGATGGAGGAGCAGAAATCAATCTCGAATCTTGGCGGAACAATGCGACTCGGAGCCTACCAGTGTGTGCTCAACCCCGACTCCCGCGCCGCGCAGGCCTACGGCAAAACAACCGTCAACGAACGCCATCGCCACCGCTTCGAATTCAACAACGACTATCGCAAACAGTTTGAACAGGCAGGCATGAAATGCGTAGGCGAAAACCCCGCGACCCACCTGGTGGAAGTGGTCGAACTGCCCGACCACCGATGGTTCATCGGCACCCAGTATCACCCCGAATACTCAAGCACCGTGCTCAGCCCCAACCCAATATTCATCAGCTTCATCAAAGCCGCGATCGATTATCAACAACATCCTAAATTATAATATCATGGACCAAAACTACTTCTTTCAACCCGACGATCCTCAAGGGTTCAACCAGTTCGATAACTTCAATCAGGGCCATCAGCGCCAGGTTTCATTCGGCGAAGCCATTTCACGCGCCCTGACAACCAACTACTGCAACTTCAGCGGACG
This sequence comes from Muribaculaceae bacterium, assembly GCA_036308365.1. Taxonomy (GTDB): domain Bacteria; phylum Bacteroidota; class Bacteroidia; order Bacteroidales; family Muribaculaceae; genus CAJUPY01. The sequence goes on along the minus strand of JAXJVW010000044.1, from coordinate 1,535 downwards.
AGCCTCACGCTCTGAATTCTGGTGGTTCCAGCTGTTCGGTGCAATACTCGGCGGTGCCATGAGCTTCATCAACGCCATGACATTAGACTCCTACGGACAGCCCAACATGACCGTCTACATCATCATGTGCCTCATCAATCTTGCCCTGTTCCTCCCCAACCTCGGCATCTCAGTGCGCCGTCTCCACGACATCTACCGCAGCGGATGGTGGGTGCTTCTGGGCTTGCTCTGCTGTGTCGGCACCATCATCCTTAACGTATGGTATTACAAAGAAAGTGATCCCACCGAAAACGAATACGGCCCCGTTCCAAACATGGAATACAACTAAGAAACTGTTTAAATTTATTTATCGCAGGACTTGAAAAGGATTGTAATTTACAAGACTCTCAAAGACAAGATAAAATAAATATTAAACAGTTTCTAAGAGTGTGTTTGAATTTAACTTTGGTTAAGATTGAGAGGGCTTTTGGAGGGATTTTTGCAAGTTGAGGAAGGAACATAGCGAGCTATGTGACTGACGAAACTTGGCAAAAAGCACCCAAAAAGACCTCAATATCAACCAAAAGTGTTAAATTCTCTCATCATAAAATGAACACGTGTTAAATTTAAACACACTCTAAGAGCGTGTTCCGCACAACCACCGAAAGCCCCGCAGCCCACACTGTCGCCGCGGGGCTTTCACGTTGTCGCCCAACACTCAAATTTACAACCTCCAACGCTTGCATAATCATAATAATTTGAGTAATTTTGCATTCTTGAACAGAGAAATGCGCGCACCAACCCAAAACAATGCGCACCGCTCTGTTTATCAATCACTTGGAATATATCAATTTAGTAAACTGAAAAAGTTACATTCACATTATGAACAAGAACACCCTCATAGGTATGCTCCTCATGGCCGCCGTAATTTTCGGATTCATGTGGCTTCGCACACCTTCTGCCGAGGAACTCGAAGCGAAAAAAGCTGAACAGGAGCAGGCCGAGCAAGCCCGTCGTCTGGATCAGGAAAAAGCCGCCGCCGAAGCCCTCGTTGCCGACACCCTTTCCTCTGCCGAGATAGCGTCGATCGTTCCCACAATCAAACAAGTGGGCATTGCCGACTCAACCGGACGCATCAGCTACAAAGTCAAGGGAGTTGACCTGACTCTGGCCGACAACACAATCTCCGGAACCATCGCCGCCGGCGACACCGTAATAACATACAACAACCTTATCAGCCACAACTTCGACGGACTGACCCTGGCTCAGAGCAAAGCCGCCGTAGCCGAACTGCGCGACGCCATCAACAACGCCTCCCGGTTCCAGACTTTCGCACGCTACCTCAACGGCGAGGAAAAAGAGGTGACCCTCGAAAACAACCTCATCAGCGTCAACCTCTCATCAAAAGGCGCGCAGATTGCCCGGGCAACCCTCAAGGACTACATAAACTATCTCAGCCCCGACTCATCAAACGTAGTGGCCTTCGGTCCTTACTCCCACTTCAACTTCGCCTTCAACTCATCGACTCAACGGTTCGAAACCGACAGCTTCTTCTT
>JAXJVW010000043.1:0-1630 GCA_036308365.1 Muribaculaceae bacterium | reverse complement strand
GTGTTTGAATGTTTCAGCATCAAACACCACCACACGGCCTCCGCTGCGCAACGGACGGGTGTCGCCCGAGTCCCATGCCTGTTTTGACATTATCACATATTTTCCCGCATAGTTCATACCGAACTGCGAAGTTGCTCCGAACGCCATGTTGCCATTCTGATTTCCGTAGGCGCGATAATAGATGTTTCCGTCAGCGTCAATGAAGTTGAGCGAACCGCTGGTGTGTGTGAACCACTCCTCATTGAGCCAAACCATGCCATTGAGGAACGATTCGGGTCGGTTTTCAGGATCGACCCCTTTAACTTTGACATTGTAAGTTGCCGACACCGCGCCATCGGGCGATGTTATGGTCATGGTCGTCAGTCCCTCGCTGTGGGCCACAATCGCATTCACACTCTTATAGAATGTCGCCACATCTTCATTGTCAAATGAAGTGGTGTAGCCAGTGAAGTCAGCGTTTTCCGGTTCATAGACGGGGGTGATGATGGCTACGCCCATGTTGTCGACCTCGATGGTGCCGCCTTTTTCCACATCCTTCAACCCGATGCCGGTCAACGGATGAGCAACAATGGTTGACACCTTGGAATCGACGTCGCCATACACACGTTTGACCGTTTGCTTGCCGTCGCCCCAATCCTTGCGTATGTTCAGATAAGGGCGTATGAGCGCATCAGCGGGAACACTGACGGTAACGTTGCAGCTCATGTTGTCAATGTTGCCCCAGGTGAATGAGGCCGAATAGTTCGAGGTGGTTGTGACACCATCGGGCATATACACCTCAGTGGCGAATTTCGAACCATAGAGATTCGCCTTGTCACCACCGATATTGGCCAGCGCCGGCACTGCTTTCTTCTTGCCGTCAGTGGTATTTATCACTATATTCTCGAGAATCCACAGACCTTGCCGGTCATCCGGACGGAGGTTAAAGGTGTAGGGGCAGCTTGACTTGTCGGTCTGTGCTACAGGCAGATACTGCAAAGCGATTTCATCGCCGGTAGCCACAGTGGTGCCGAAGTCAGTCACGTTGTTTCCGTTGACGAACACCTTCCAGCATTTTTCAGCAGAGTTAACATTCCAGTGGTCGAAGTTGCTTGAAGCCACGGCTCCGGCATAGTCCGATGTTGCGGCCACACCACCATTCATTGCCAAAGCGGTGCCGTTTATGAGGATACCTGCGGAGTGGTCGCCGTTGGTGTCAAAGCCAAACGCCACCAGGTTTCCATCACCATCCTGAAGAGCATAAAAGCGGGAGTCCTTTTCCAGAGCCGTCAGGAGTAATTCGCTTACGGTTGCATCGCCGGTGAAGCGCACCTCGCTGACAAGATTATCGATGGCGATATTATCACCCCAGGTAACGGTCAGCGATGCATAGCCATCACCGCTGCCCAGCACATTGGTTATTTTTGCTGACGACCCTTCGCCGTCGGCTGTTGTTGTGGTGACGCCATTGCTGACCCCTCCCGCTTGAACAGCGAATGAGTTCGCAGTCACCATCAACACAAATGGAAATGTAATAATGGATTTTTTAATTTTCATAATTTAATGTTGTTTTATAAGTAACTGTTGAAAATTATTTTATATTAACCGGTGAACTTATTTTGATATTTCTCCGGCGTAATTTTTAAATCTT
>JAXJVW010000042.1:0-1924 GCA_036308365.1 Muribaculaceae bacterium | reverse complement strand
ACCGCGAAATCTCCGTCACTTCAAAACTCGGTGAAGCAAAGAAATATCTCGTGCCCCTGTCAAAACAGATCCTCGTTCAGGAAAACGACTACGTCCGCGCCGGAACACCTCTCTCCGACGGTGCCATCACCCCGGCCGACATCCTCAACATCATGGGTCCGACAGCCGTGCAGGAATACATCGTCAACGAAGTGCAGGACGTTTACCGCATGCAGGGCGTTATGATCAACGACAAACACTTTGAAGTGATCGTGCGCCAGATGATGCGCAAAGTCAACATCCTCGATCCGGGAGACACCAACTTCCTCGAATCACAGATCGTTGACAAACGCGACTTCATGGACGAAAACGACCGCATCTGGGGCAAAAAGAAAGTCCTCGATCCGGGCGACTCGGAGAACGTCAAGGAAGGTCAGATCATCACTGCCCGCAAGCTCCGCGACGAAAACTCATCGCTCAAACGTCGTGACCTCCGTCTGATCGAAGCCCGTGACACCCGTCCGGCAACATCCGAACAGATACTCCAGGGTATCACCCGCGCCGCACTCCAGACATCATCGTTCATCTCAGCCGCTTCATTCCAGGAAACAACCAAAGTGCTCAACGAAGCCGCCATCAGCGGTAAAGTCGACACCCTGGAGGGCATGAAAGAAAATGTCATCTGCGGTCACCTGATTCCCGCAGGTACAGGTCTGCGCGACTACGAACGTCTGATTGTCACAAGCAAAGATGACGTTAACCCGTCATTGAGCGAAGTGGCCGTCGAAGCCGAAGTTGAAGAAGTTGACGAAACCCGTTAACACTCACACACTCACATAACATAACGGAAGAGGGCGTGTCAAACTGAATGACACGCCCTCTTGCTATATATCCATGCGTCTGTCAGTCGGTCACGGAGACATTATCGCCATTGAAAACACCGAGGCCCAGACGCTGCATGACGCTTTTAACCGCAGCTTGAGCCTTGACGGAGTTTCCGGCATTGTCCAAAGGAGGTGCAAAGGCAGCCACTCCCATCACACCGGGAAGCACACCAAGCACACCGCCGCCGACACCACTCTTGGCAGGTATGCCGGAGGTGTAGAGCCAGTCGCCGGTGTTCTGATAGAAACCTACCGACGCGATCAGAGTGGTGATTTTCGGGGCAAGCTCACGGGCGAACACCTGTTTACCCGTCAGCGGATTCAGCCCCCCGTTGGCTATAGTGGCCGCGCATGCCGACAGCTGGGTGGCGGTGATGCCCACGGAGCACTGACGGGTGTAAAGGTCGAGACTCATGTCAACATCATCATAAATGCGGTTGTAGTTTTTCAACAGCCATGCTATGGCACGGTTGTTGAAATTGGTGGCTGACTCCGACTTGTAGAGCTCATCGATAACCGCAGCCTCCGAGCCACAAAGGTCAGTGAAATTATTCATTATCGCCGTCCATTTGGCCTGAGAGTCACCTGCGGGCTGAACCATGGAGCAAGCCGAGATGGCACCCGCATTCACAAGCGGTGTGGAGGGGTGATCATTTTCCAGAAGAATGGCAAAGATGGAGTTGAAGGGGAGTCCGGTGGCATCAGCACCAATCTTTTTCAGCAGAGTCTCAGCCCCATACTGACGGAGAACAAGAATAGCGGTCAAAACCTTTGAAACCGATTCAATGCCGAATTTATAGGCGGTGTCGCCACATTCAATTGTTGTGCCATCGAGAAGAGTCACACTGACTCCAAACAGATTGCTGTCGATATTTGCCAGATAGGGAATATAATTCGCATTCGCACCGCCCGTAAGTGACTTACACTCTGCATAGGCATCCTCCACGGCTTGGCGTATCTGAGCTTTTGTTATAACTTTATTCATAAGTAACTGTTGAAAATTATTTTATATTAACCGGTGAACTTATTTTGATATTTCTCCGGCGTAATTTTTAAATCTT
>JAXJVW010000041.1:0-29276 GCA_036308365.1 Muribaculaceae bacterium | reverse complement strand
TTTGTGACTCCTACAGGATTCAAACCTGTAACCTTCTGATCCGTAGTCAGATGCTCTATTCAGTTGAGCTAAGGAGCCAGTCCTTTGGGGTTTGCGAATGCAAAGTTAGCACATTTTTTTCATTTGGCCAAATTTTTTCGGTTGTTTTTTCTGTAGGTTCAAATGGCAACTGCAAAATTAGCGATTTATTTGAAGAAAACATCTTTTGGAGTTGAAAAACCGAGTCTTTTCCGGAGTCGGAGGTTTAATTTATGACCGACCTTCCTGATGTATTCGTCCGAGAAGTCATTGAAGTTGGATTTCTATTAGGGATGTATTGCCTGATCAGCTTGTTGAAATTTTCCACCGCTCCTTTCTGCCATGAGCAATAACTGTCCGCGAAGTAGACCGTGACATCTGGCAGTCCCTTCATTCGGAGACCGGCCATGATGTCGAGGTGCGCAGCGCACTCGCTGCCATTGTCGGTTGTGATGGTTTCCAGATATTTACGATAACAGAAAAGAAGCCCGATGACAACTTTTGCGAGCGGTTTGGCCTTTTTGCCGTGTTTCAGCCGCTCGAGCAGGACGACGTCAATAAGGAAGCAGAACGTAGGTTCATCCGACCTAAATCAAACTCATATTGCAAACATAGTTAATATAACAAAGGCTGAACCCCCTACGTCCAGCCTTTGCATTTACCGCTATGTATATCAGGTTTTATCTGATAATTCGCTTGATGCGGTTTCCCTGTGATATGATTATGTATGTACCCGATACAAGATTTGATTCCGAGTATAAACCTTCATAAACAAGAATTCCATGAAGATTATAGATTTTCACGTACTCATCGGAATCAATCTCAATGTCATTGATGCTATTTGATTCGTCAACTACCACAGCACATGTGGCAGACATTCCAGACCCATCGGTAGCTGATGCTTTTATTATTGCATTACCCTTGGCATGCAATGTAAGCAGTCCATCTGAATCAACAGAGGCTATTATCGAATTGTCGCTGGACCATACTAAGGTTTTATCAGAGGCATTTTCTGGCGTAATGGTGGCCGTCAACTGGAATGTCTCGCCGACTTTGCCAGTGATAGCAGTCGGGTCTATTGTTATAGAAGAGATTAGTACCGTAGGCTCAAATACTTCAACATTGCAGGTGGCAGATAAATTAGACCCATCTTGCGAAGATGCAATAATTGTTGCCATGCCAATTCCCTTCGCTGTTAATTGGCCATTGGAATCTACTATAACGACTGACGGATTTGTTGAGGACCAGTTAATATTTTTATTTGTTGCGTCAACAGGCGTGATTTGTACTTCCAAATTGAATCTTTCTCCAACTGCCAGATTGACAGAGGATGGACTTATTGCAATTTGAGCAATTGAAACAAAGCGACTATTTACAGAGATTTCACAGATTGCAGATAGATTGCTTCCATCCTCGGTCGAAGCAATAATTTGCACATTGCCGTCCTTTATAGCAGATACAAGACCAGATTCGGAGACAACGGCTACATCTGTATTGGTAGAAGTCCAACGAATATCCTTATTGGTCGTATTTTCGGGAGAAACGCTCGCCCTTAACTGGAGAGTTTCACCAACGGTAAGACAGGCAGTTGTCGTTGAAAGAGATAAAGATTCTGCGACAACAACCTTGGCCTTGACTGTAACCTTACAGAGAGCGACAAAGCCCCCGTCAACCGTCGTTGCCATAATTGTAGCCTGCCCGGGTTTGATAGCATAGACAGTTCCATCCGGAGAAACCATAGCTACGCTTACATCTGAGCTTGTCCAGTTTACAGACGTATTAGAAGCGTTATCAGGAGTAATCGTAGTAGTCAATTGCTCCGATTCATCCTCTGTCAATTCCAAGACTGATTTGTTCAATACAACTCCGGCTACCGGTTGAATAACCGTCACAGTGCAATTGTCTTGAATTTCCGGGTTTTCAAAGGAAGAGACGGTGATAATTGCCTCCCCACCTTTTACGGCTGTAACTTTACCATTATTATCTACTGTTGCAATAGACTCGTTGGAAGATCGCCATATAACAGACTTATTATACGAGTTATTGGGTTGTACTGATGCGCTTAAGATGGTCGTTTCCCCAGCTGTCAGCTTTAGAGTATTTTGTGAAAGACGGATTCCTTCAACGAGTTGAACAACTTCTACTTGGCATTCAGCCGTAAAACCGCCATCAAGAGCAGTTGCAGAAATCGTACATTTGCCATATGCCTTACCTGTAACATTGCCTTCTGAATCAACAAATGCTATGTCCGGATTGTCAGAGCACCAGTCTATATTTGAATAAGTTTTTCCAATAGGATATAATGTTGGTGTAAGTTTTTCAGATGTATTAAGACCGATTTTCATCTCTGTTGGCAGGGATATATTTGTTACATGTGAAAACACTTTTACATTACATGAGGTTGATTTTCCCTTACAATAGGATGAAACCATATGTGGTATTATTGTCATTTGAGCTTCTCCGAAGTCTTTGGCTATAATATTGCCATCAGCATCAATTTGAGCAACGGATTCATCACTTGAAGAATAAATATAATAGGATACTAAATCGTCGTTTGGGATAGCTTGAAGTTCTGTATGGTAATGATCACCCATATACAAGATTACATCAGGCACAGTCGTCAGTGATTCTAAATCATAATATTCAACAATTTGATTATTCTTAAGTGCTGAATTCCGATATTTTTCAAGTGTACCCTGTGGAACATATATTACAGAATTCGCAATCGCAGGGTACTTTGTAGACCATCCGCCATTTACAGTGCCAGTATAGACCTCATATTCGCATATGATATTTTCGGGATTCAACATTTCAGCGAAGATTCGTGCATTATCCATGCCCCCGTAATCTGTTATGGATTTAATTGAGGTGGGGAAACGAATACCCATTTGATATGCGTCCTCTGGTGCATCGGGTATTGATTCTACTCCATCTGGAATATATGTGTATTTGGTTTTAGCCTTTTCGGTTGGATAAACATAGTCCCTCAGACGTAACTCTTTTATATTGGGATTAGAAATAATAACTGTGTCGCATGTGGTATGAACAAGGCACCATTGTTGAGATGTCGCAGTTTCTGGATAAACGAACTTTCTCAGTGATTTCAAGTCTGCAAAAGCTTGATATGGAATAACGTTATCTTTTTCAACTGTTTTTGGATAATTAGTCATCGTTCCCCCTTTTACTATATTGACATTCCTTAGGTCAATACAGCCTCGTAAACTCCGATTGAGATTTAACGATCGGATGAAGTCTATATCAGTACCATCAATGTAGCCTGTTATAGTCAGATTTTCAACCGTCTGTTGGTCTCCGTAGTTGATTTTGCTTGACAGCCAACCGGGAGTTTGGTTGTCTACCACAAGAGTTGTGGCCTGCGCTCCGCACAGCATGTAGCTGAATATTAGAGCAAGGAATGTGAGAAATTGTTTCATGTTATTTTGTGATTTTAAATTTTAGTATTTCGTTTTCAGCGTTCTCCAATTCTTTGGAAAACAGCATCAGCATTTCAGAAACTCCTTTGTAGCTGTCTATGAAATAAGTATTACTGATTCCTCTGATGCAAAACTCAGGATACGAATTTGCCAAAGTACTGATTAGTAATTTTCGCTCCTCAGTTAGAGTCCCATGAACTAGATAGTTACGGAATTCACGTATGTTGTTGTCTATTAGATTTACTGATGATGGCAACTTACCTCCGTATATCATTTTGAGATAATCGCTTGCACCAAAAATCTTAGGCTTTTTGGATTTACGAGCATTTTCAACCATCGCGGGAATATGAGTATTGACGATATTCATCAAAGAGACTTCCCAAAATGAATACGAGCCAATAAAGAAGGAACGTCTGATTCTGATGTGACGTTCTTCGAGTTTGTGGAGTTCATTTACCCATGGATGTTTTAACGAAGATTTCTCAACCTCAGAAATTGAATAATCAGTGATTATGTCATAAAGATGGGTCTTGAACACATTCTCTTGCTCAATCTGAGAATCTTCTAAAATTTGCAATTGTTCAGAGAACCCCTTAAGCATAAGATCTCTTTCCGATTGACAATTGGTACGGCCTTTGGCGATAGTCATATATTAAAACGCTGCCATAGGGCTCACCTCATTGGCAATTGGTTTATAAAGAAAAAGCGTGAGAGCCTTACTTGTTGCTCGTCCCACATTGCGAGGCTCTGGTATTGCCCTGATTCGTTGAACGAGCAAACACGCAGAAGCCTCACGCAGAATATGTTATACATCCATACCCAACGCTCACGCGCCGGATTCGGGCTGAATATACATATCCGCTAAGACATCTACCGTTTGCTACATTCTTGACGAATCATTGAAATTTACCAGATTTCGCAATGTCAAGAAAGAGCGTCGAGTAAACGCTTTTCGTATGTCCGCTGACCCTCCCGCATTGCCCGTGACCGGGCTTCTGCGATGCGGTCTGCGACCGCAAAATTACAAAAAATGTATCAGTTGTACAATAGTATGCTCAGAATCGGGATGTTAAAAAGCCGCCGAGGGATTGCCAGAGGTTTAATTTACGACCCAAGAAAAGACCATGTTTTTCAACTCCAAAAGATGTTTTCTTCAAACAAATCGCTAATTTTGCAGTTGCCAGTTGAACCTACGTCACTACAGCTAACTATGGTGGCGATGTCTTTTCTCGGAGTTTTTCTTTGCGGTAAGACGAAAATTTGCGATTCGTTCCAAGGTTAATTGATGATAGTTCATTGGCAAAACAGAATTAGTTAATCTCAGGGTGACTTCGGTCACTTTTTTTTGTTTTGCCAGTTGTTTTTTTTTGCGGTCCGCTCTCGGGGGCGGTCTCGGCCGCCCCCGCCGCTCGGGCATCCCCTCCTGAGGAGAGTGGAGTGTTTTTGCTGTGAATTCCGCCTCAATTTTTGCACTTTGATTTGGAATCTACAGTTTTTTGATTTTGTTGTCCTGATATAGGTTCACTGTTATAGGTTCTGTAGGTTCTGAGCGGTGTGAGCGGACTGTTCGCGGGCGTGATGGGCTTGCCGGGCTTGTCGGGGTGGGATGAGGTGGCAGCTTTTTGTGGTGTGGGATGTGCTGTAGGGTGGCAACGGGTGTTTTGTAGCATGTGGCATGACCCGCATGGAATTGCGGCGTCAGTTTTTTATGCGGCAATCATATTGAAGATCGCCCTATTTGATTGAAATTCAATTGGCTATTCTCCACTCATATGTGTCGGGGTGGAAGCATTGACGGAATCGTCGCTATTGAATGTACAGGCACTCAATCAGGTTAATAAATGTTAATCGCTGTTTGTGATATTGATTTTTTTCGTAACTTTGCATCAGAAAAATGGCTCCTAAAAATCCAATTTTTCAAATCTAATTAACTTTTACAAACTCACGGATTTGAGAAAAAGGCGAAATTGTGGCGGAACAGTTGTGAAACTCTTCTTATAAGCAGTTTTTAGGAGTGATGTGAAAAATGTAAGTATGATATAATCTCTACAGTTTTAGTTGTAAAATCAACTATTTTCAAATCATTAACCTGCCTTTTTGGCTCAGTCCGAGATTCCTTGTTGAAAGGAGTGGGCGGACTTTTTTTATGTACCTACGTGACATTTCCGGTGCGGCTTGAACTGAAACCGCACGGTGTGATTCTGGGGAGAGTGTTGCCCACAGGTTTCCCTTGCTATGATGTAAGCTGGCAGATACCCCCCTGACTATTATATAAAATATGTGTAAACGGCTATTTCAGGCCGCTGTAGTGGGTTATCTCCCGGCTTTTGATTTCCACACCATATTGCCGCGCCCTCTCCATTATGGCTTTTGCCAGTTTGGGGCGCAGTTTTTCGGGACAGTAGCGGAAATAGGCCTCGGCGGCGCGTACATGTGCGGCGTCGGGCATGGGATACTCGCGGCGTTCGGGCAGACCGAACATGGAGTCGGGAAGTTCTTTGCGTTCTTCTGTAGTCATGGCATTTGTTATTTTGCGGGGATGGGGCTGGTAGCGCGCCCATCCCCCGTGTTCCCTATAACAAATCAGTCACTGCTAAAGTTCGGCTTCCGGCTGATGGCGAAGTTTGCGCATGACGATTATCACCATGATGACCGTGACAACCGTGGCAAGGGTGTCGCTGATGGGGAAGGAGGCCCACACGCCGTTCAGCCCGTAGGTCGCAGGGAGAATGAGCAGCAGCGGAATGAGGAATATCACCTGACGTATCAGCCCCAGGAATATGCTCATCGCGGCTTTGCCGAGCGACTGGAACAGCGAGGTGCTGACAATCTGGAATCCGACCATCCAGAAGCATGTCATGACGATGCCGAGCGAGTTCTCCGACACGGCTATCAGATGCGCGTCCTTGGTGAAAAGCCACGCTATCCAGTGGGGGATGGTCATGCCAGCTATCCACCCCACGGCGCATATGAGGGTCGATGCGGCCACGGCGAGCCAGTAGACTTTTTTGGCCCTGTCGAGGCGTCCGGCTCCGTAATTATAACCTATGATAGGCTGCATTCCCTGACACACGCCTATGACTATCGACACCAGCATGGCTGTGATGGTGGTGAATATTCCTGCCGCGGCGACGGCGCTGTCGCCACCTTCGCGCAGGAGCGTGTTATTTATCACCACGTTGATGAAGCATCCGGCAATGTTGACGATGCTCGGTGCCGCTCCCAGGGCTGTCATTTTCCACACCTCGTGCCAGCGGAGGCGGTAGATGCCGCGTTGAAAATGAACCGTGCTCGTTTTATGGAAGAAGTGACGGACCACGAACCATGTGCCTACGCAAAGCGATATGTCGGAGGCTATGGCCGCACCCTTGATTCCCATGTCGAGCGCAAAAATGAATATAGGGGCGAGGATGATGTTGCATCCGGCACCGATGAGCATCGTGGTCATGGCCCGGGTGGGGTAGCCTGATGAACGCATCACGTTGTTCAAACTGTACATCACGTTCATCAACAGCAGTCCCGGCAGGAAGTATGTCAGGAACTCGCGGGCGTAGGGCATGGTCACGTCGCTGGCGCCGAACGCGCGCAGAATGTCGTCCATGAAAATGGTGAACACGGTCAGATAAACGGCGGCGTTGGCAATGGTGAGCACCAGGGTGTTGCCAAGCACTATGGCCGCCTCGCCGTTCTTTTTATTGCCCAGAAGTATCGATGTGCGGGCCGACGCTCCCACCCCCACCAGCACTCCGACGGCGGTTGAGATGTTCATCACGGGGAATGTTATGGTCAGGCCGGCGATGGCGTCGGGTCCTACGGCGTGGCCTATGAACATGCGGTCGACAATGTTATAGAGCGACACTACCAGCATTCCCACGATAGCGGGGAGTGAGTATTGCCAGAGCAGTCGCCAGGGGCGTTCGGTTGTTAGTTGCGCGAGGTTGTTCAAGGAATTTGGAATTTTTAATTTTGAATGTTGAATGGGGGGTGTATGATGCAAAAAGATGAGGATGCGCAAAAGAGCGCACCCTCAAAATGATCTATAATCGGGTGGAATGATTATTCGGCGTTCGCTCCCTGAGCCTGGAGTTTGGCGCGTTCGGCGTATTTCTTCATGTCGATGCCGTAGTTGTCGCCGAAGTTAGGATAGTTTTTGATGATATCCTGATAGGTGTCGGCCTCGGCGGCGTAGTTTTTCTGCGCGCGGTAGATGCGTGCGAGTTTGGTCATGAAGAAGGGGGTGTAGTAAGGATTCTTGTCAGATTTTGAAATCGCGTCCTTGAAAGCGGCCACGGCGTTGTCGAGTTGGTCGAGGTTGGCGTAGCAGTCACCTTTCAGTGAGTAGGCGGCGGCACCGATCACAGATTCTGAAGCGCTGAATTTGTCGAGGTAGTCGAGCGCGCCCTGATAGTCGGCTTTGTCGTAGAGGAGGATGGCTGATTGAAGTGCGGCGCGGTTTTGTGCGTCGCCGCTCATGTCGTCGGCTATGTTCATGTACTGTGCCAGGGCCACTGAGTCATTGCCCAGAGCGAGCTGAATGTCGGCTTTGCCGATCGATTCGTTGCTCTTTTCGATGGCGGGCTGATGGATAAGATAAACATATCCGAGAACTAAAGCCACCACGATTACCACGGCGACAGAGATCCATACGATTATTTTCTGATTTTTCTGAACTTTTTCAGCCATGTCAACCATCTGCTCGTTGAGGTGGTCGATGCTGGTTTCCGGTTCCAGGTTTTGAGGTTTTTTAGCCATTTTTATGTGTCTTAATTTTTATTTGTCGGTTTGGGGTTGCCAAAATCCGCGATGTTGCCTTGAAAACAATGGCGGTTGTACAGTTTTGGAGATGCAAATTTACTATTTAATTTGGAATTAACAAAAAGAACTCATTTAAACTTTTTACCGAAAGTTAATTTTCATGTTCTTTCGTCAACCTTAACGGTCATTTTCGGCCAATTTCACTTTGTTTATCGGTCGTGTAGCTCGCTACACTCCCTCTGCACAAAGCAAAATTGTCGCGAAAAAGCCTCGTTAATGATGACGGATAAAAAGTTTAAATGAGTTCAAAGAATTGTCAAAAAATCCCGTCGTGCTTGTTCACAATAAATTATTTGCATAAATTTGCATCACTCTAAAACCTATATTGAACAATGACCCGGATTTCAAATCGTATCCAAGCAATGGCTCAGTCAGCGACATTGGCTATGTCGCAGAAGAGCAACGAACTCAAGGCGCGGGGTGTTGATGTGATCAACCTCTCCGTGGGTGAACCTGATTTCGCCACACCGGCCCACATCAAAGAGGCGGCAAAGAAAGCCGTCGACGACAATTTCACATTCTACACGCCTGTTCCGGGCTACATGTCGCTCCGAAAGGCTATCAGCGACAAGCTGGCCCGAGAGAACAACCTCGCGTTCGCCCCCGAGCAGATTGTGGTGGGCAACGGTGCGAAGCAGGCCTTGTGCAACGTGATTCTGGCAACGGTCAACCCCGGCGACGAGGTGATCATCCCAACTCCGGCATGGGTGTCGTATGTCGAGATGGTGAAGCTTGCCGAAGGTGTCAATGTGCTCGTTCCGGCGGGGATAGAGCAGGATTTCAAAATCACTCCCGACCAGCTCCGCGGCGCAATCACCGACAAGACAAAAATGGTGCTCATATGCTCACCCTCGAACCCCACCGGCGCGGTCTACTCCAAGGAGGAACTCCAGGGGTTGGTCAACGTGCTCAAGGATTATCCCGAAATCATTGTCCTGGCCGACGAGATTTATGAACATATCAACTTCGCCGGGTCGTTCACCTCATTGGGCTCATTCCCCGAAATAGCTGACCGCACAGTGATAATTAACGGCGTGTCAAAGGCTTATGCCATGACCGGATGGCGCGTGGGCTACTGTGCTGCCCCCCTCGACATTGCCAAAGCCGTGTCAAAACTCCAGAGCCAGTACACCTCGGGATGCTCATCCATAGCGCAGAAAGCAGCCGAGGCGGCCTACAACGGCCCGCAGCAGTGCGTGCTGACAATGTGCGAGGCTTTCCGTCGCCGCCGCGACCTGGTTGTCGACCTCGCCTCGCGGATCCCCGGACTGAAGGTCAACCGTCCGCAGGGAGCGTTCTATCTGTTCCCCGAAGTGTCGGCATTCATCGGAAAAAGCTGTGGCGACCGTGTCATCGAATCATCGGGCGACCTGGCCATGTATCTGCTCGAGAAGGCCCATGTGGCCACCGTCGACGGCGCTGCCTTCTGTCTGCCGGGCTACATACGCCTGAGCTACGCCACCAGCGACGAGAACATCGTCGAGGCGATGAAACGTATCGGCCAGGCTCTGGCCGAATTGCGCTGAAAAGCCAGCAGGCAATAAGCACTGACAAAAAAACAAGCAAGGCTTGCGAAAGGGTAGTCCGGATGCCTCCCCCGACGCAAGCCTTGCCGTTTTTTATGTCGTGACTTATTATTTATAATAAATTTTAATCAGTTTCTTAAACAAGACATGGATGATATTTGATCGTTAGATAATGCGTCTCTATATTTGTGACTTGCTTATAAATTGTCTATAATGTGCAATGCGGGGTGATGTGTTTTTCACGCACATCACCCCGCATGTTATAATGTTAAGGTTGAGCCGGTTATCAGATCACGCCTTGTTCCATCATCGCGGTTGCGACTTTCATGAAGCCGGCGATGTTGGCGCCCTTCATGTAGTTGAGGTAACCGTCGGGTTCAACGCCATATTTGACGCACTGTTCATGAATATCTTTCATGATCTGGTGGAGTTTAGCGTCAACTTCCTCGGCGGTCCACTGGAGGTGTTCGGCGTTCTGGGTCATTTCCAGACCTGAGGTTGCCACACCACCTGCGTTGACTGCTTTGCCGGGAGCGTAGATGATACGTGCGTTGATGAACGTGTCGATAGCTTCGGGAGTACAGCCCATGTTTGAAACCTCAGCCACGAGTTTCACGCCGTTTTCAACCAGTTGACGGGCGTCGTCGCCGTTAACTTCGTTCTGGGTCGCGCAGGGGAGGGCGATGTCGACCTTCTGTTCCCAGGGTTTGCGGCCAGCATAGAAAGTAGAGCCGGGGAATTTGTCGGCGTAGGGAGCCACGATGTCGTTGCCTGATGCGCGCAGTTCGAGCATGTAGTCAACTTTTTCGCCGCTGATGCCGTCGGGATCGTAGATGTAGCCGTCAGGACCGGAGATGGTGACAACTTTAGCGCCGAGTTCGTTGGCTTTTTTGGCTGCGCCCCAAGCCACGTTGCCGAAGCCGGAGATGGCCACTGTTTTGCCGGCGATGTTTTCGTTGATGCGTGCGAGCACGTTTTCAACGAAGTAGAGAGCGCCGAAACCTGTTGCTTCAGGACGGATGCGTGAGCCACCGAAGTCGAGGCCTTTGCCGGTGAATGTGCCGGTGCATTCGTTCATGAGTTTTTTGTACATTCCGTACATGTAGCCTACTTCGCGGCCGCCAACGCCGATGTCACCGGCGGGAACGTCGCGGTCCGGACCGAGATATTTCCACAGGCAGAGGATGAACGCCTGGCAGAAACGCATGATTTCACGGTCGCTTTTGCCGCGGGGTGAGAAGTCGGAGCCGCCTTTGCCGCCGCCCATGGGCAGGGTGGTGAGGGCGTTTTTGAAAGTCTGTTCGAAACCGAGGAATTTCAGGATTGAGAGGTTCACTGAAGCGTGGAAACGGATACCCCCTTTGTACGGGCCGATGGCGTTGTTGAACTGCACGCGGTAGCCGATGTTGTTCTGTATTTCGCCTTTGTCATCGATCCAGGTCACGCGGAAGGTGAAGATGCGGTCCGGTTCAACCATGCGTTCGATGATTTTGTTTTTTTCAAATTCAGGATGCTGATTGTAGATGTCAGATACTGAGAGGAGAACTTCCTTCACTGCCTGAAGGTATTCTTTTTCGCCCGGATGCTTAGCTTCCAGGGTGTTCATGATATTATTAATATCCATTGTAGTACTTGGTTAGAAATAAGATGTTTTGATTCGGCAAATATAGTAACAATCTTTTAAATGAAATAATTTTTTGTAACTTTTTTCTTAAATTTTTTATGGTAGCCTGATTTCATCCCCACTAAAAATGGCAAGTTGCGGTGGATATGTGTGGCATTATGAAAGGTGGGGATAAAAAAAGAGTGCCGGAACGCTGAGGTTCCGGCACTCGGTTGAGGTTATGTGGGAAGTTTATTTCCGGTAGATTGCTTTGGTCACGGTTGAGGTGCCGTCGGTGTAGTTGACTTTCACAACGTAGGCCTGGCCTTCAACGGGGTTGGCGACCATGCGGCCGTCGAGGGCGATGAAGGTGGTTGACTTAACGGTGCGGCCGTCAGTGATTTCGTCGACGCCGTCATATTTTTCGGTGATGACGAATGAGAATGAGCGGCTGTATTCGCCGTTGGCCGATGACGCGGTGAGGGTCACTGCACCTTTCTTGGCGGGGATTGCTTTGGCTCCGTCGATGTTGAACTCACCTTCACCTTCCTGTGTCCATGTGATTGAGGGCGCTGCCGCCAGAACCACGGGGGCGGTGACGGTTTCGAAGGTGTCGTCGCCGGTGGTGAGGGCAAGGGCGGTCGATACTCCGGCTGCGGCTTCTGCAACATCTGCGGTCAGCTCGGTGTCAAACGCTGCCAGGTAGGGGTAGCCGTAGCCTTTGACGAAGGCTTCGCCAAGGTCGAGGTCGGCCATCTCGGCTGTGGTTTTGGCTGAGCCGGGGAAGTTGCGGTATTCTTTGCCGGGGGTCACGTCGGCGTCGTAGTAAACGTTGCTTGAGGCGTCGAAGTAGGGGGTGTTCGCTCCGCCGGAAGTGAAGTTGGGTGTGGCGGTGTAGATGGTGCCTGACCACCAGTTGTTCTCGCAAACCACCTTACCTGAGTTGTAGCAGTTTTCCAGAACGGCTGTCGGACGGAACATGCCGCCGGCGATGCCGCCCACGCGGTTGTTGCCGATCACGTCGCCTGAGTTGTAGCAGTTTCGGACAACGGGATTTCCGGTTGAAATGTAGCCGAACAATCCGCCGGCGGTGCCGTTGGTGTTACCTTCGGTGGGAACGCCGCTTTTCAGGTAGAGGTTCGAGCCGGTGATCTTGCCGTAGTTGAAGCAGTTCTCGATCAGGGTGCAGTTATTGCCTGAGATGTAACCGGCGACGCCGCCGTTGCAGGGCGCCAGACCGTAAACCTCGCCTGCGTTGAAGCAGTTGGTGATGGTTCCGCCTGAAATGGTGTTGAACAAACCGCAGGCCACGGTGATGTTGCTGGTGGCGGTGGGCTGGTTGAGCACCTTGACGTCGCCGATGTTGTAGCAGCGGTCAACGGTGAGCAGATGCATGGGGTCGGAAGCGGCCGATTTGGCGAATCCGGCGGCTGCGGACGATGAGGCTGTGGCCGCGGTTACGGCGCCGCTGTTCCATGACTCGCTGACCACGGTGGGGAGCTGTCCTTCCTTGGTGTTGACGGTGATTGCTCCGGCCACACCATAGGCGAATGCCCCGGTGACGGCGGTCACGTCGCCGGTGTTGTAGTTGTTTTCAAACACAACACCTTTTTTGATGGTAGAGGTGATACCGAACACGTTTGTCTTGGCAGTCAGCGCACCGGTGTTATAGCATCCGCGGATCCATGAGGTGGCTTCGGTCGCTCCTTCGGTGGTGTTGTCGGTGGTGTTGTAAACAATACCTGCGACGTTGCCACCTGCTTCGCCCACCAGAATGTCGGCTTCGTTGAAGCAGTTGTCGAGGGTTGCGTTTTTGCCCAGGGTGTTACCGATGCCGCAGGCAATGCCTGAAGCTTTCAGTGTGCCGCGGTTACCTGAGTTGCGCACGGCTCCGTTGATGTTGTAGGCGATGCCGAACGCACCTGTGGTGCCCGGGTTGACGGTGCCTTTGTTGACACATCCTTCAACCAATCCGCCTTCGTTGACGGTGTTGACGATACCTGAGGCGTAGGTTGATTTGCAAGTGACCTTGCCTGAGTTGACGCAGTTGAGGATCACGCCGCCGTCGTACACCTTGTTGGCCACGCCGGCCACGGTGCCGCTGCTTGAGGCGTAGATCTCACCTTTGTGTTCGCAGTTCTCGAGTTTACCGTAGACTTCGCCGGCGATGCCGCCGATGAGGGTGCAACCGGTGAACGAGCCTTCGACAGTCAGATCCTTGACGGTTCCCTCGGCAGCGATGGTGCCGAACAGACCGATGGAGTTGGAGCGATAAAGGTGATCTCCCTTCCATGAGGTGGCCACGCCGGTTGAGTTGGCGTTGGTGTAGGTGTAGTTGCTGATGGTTTTGCCGTTGCCCAGGAAGGTGCCGCCGAACTTGGTGCCGTTGACGGCGAGAAGTTCAATTTCCTTTCCTTGGAAGTCGAGGTCGTTGACCAGTTTGATGAAGTTTCCGGCATATTCATATTTCGATGTCATCATGAAGTCGGCCAGTTTCATCCAGTCGTCGGTTGATTGAATGAGGAACGGCGATGCTTCGGTTCCGGCACCTTCGAGGATGGCGGGGATGGCAGTGATGGTCATGCTCTTGGTGTAGCCGTCGAGCGATGCGGTGAGCACGTCGGTGGGGATGGTGTTGTCGGTGGGCATCGCAACTGACAGCACGTTGTCCTTGATTGAGAACGCACCGGCGGTTTCAAGCGACCACTGTGCTGAGGCGTTGAGGCTGACGGGGTCGATGACGTTGCTGCGCGACTGGTTGTCCTTGAAGTATACGATCATTGAGCGGAGAGCCTTGGTGGCTTTCTCATCCTTGAAGTCTTTCAGCACGGGATATAAACCTTCGGTGAAGTCGAAATCGTCGGTTGACAGACCTTCGAAGGCATTGGCCGAGGCCATGGCTGATGACGACAGGCTGTTGATGCCGGACAGGCCGCCGTTGTTGGCTGCGCCGTAGATGTTGACCGATGAGTCGTAGTAGTTGTTCTCGATGGTCTTTTTCGATGAGTATTCACCGATTATGCCGCCGCGGCGGGTTTCGTCGCCATAGGTGGCGGCGATGCCGTTGTTGATTGAAGCGACGATGCTGCCTACGTAGCATTTGCCGGCGATGCCGCCCACGCCGTAGAAGCCGTTGACGCTTCCGTTGTTGACACAGCGGTCAACGATGGAGTTGCTGGTCAGGTTACCCACAATACCGCCGATTGTGTTGTGCTGGGTGGTGGTGGGGTAGTCGGCCGAGAAGTCCTCGCCATAGACTGAACCGTCGTTCTGCGACAGTTCCACGATGGCGCCGTTTTGCAGACATCCGGTGATGCCGCCATGGCTTGAGAACACACCGCCGATGCGACCGGCGTTGTAGCAACGGCTGATGATGGCTGTTGAGGTCAGCTCACCGTCAGAGCCGGTGGCGTTGGTCAGGAAGCCTGTGATACCGCCGCTGTAGTTCGATGCGGCTTTCACGGTTCCGAAGTTGCGGCAGTTTTCAATGCGTCCGAATGAGGCTCCGGCCACACCGCCAACGTAGCTGTATCCTGCGATGAGACAGTCATCGGCGATGGTGAGGTTTTTGATTGAACCGGTGTAATAGAGCACTGAAATCAAACCTGCGAAGCTCTTTGATGAGCTCTGGTTGATTTTGCCGTCGTCGCCCATGGCCACTTCAAAAATGGTCAGGTTGTGGATGCTGTGGCCTTTTCCGTCGAGATGTCCGCCGAAGGGATAGCTTGAGCCTGCGCCTGTGGCCACGCCGTTGAATGTTGAGTTGGCGAAGTCGATGTCGTTGGCCAGTTCGAAGTAGTCACCGATGTGCGACTGCCCGAAGGTGGCCACGGCGGTGTTCAGTTTCTCGAAGTCTGAGGCGTTTTTAAGCAGGTAGGGGCTTTCGGCGGTGCCTTCACCCTCGAACCATTTGGGAACGATGCCCAGACGGTAGTATTTGCGTCCCCATCCATCTTTTGAGTTGGCCAGAAGGACCACGTTGGCGTAGCTGTCCTTGATGGTCACGTCGGAGCCGTTGATGGCCAGGGCGTTGTTTTGCTGAACGATGTTCTCACCGTCGGCGATGCCCCAGGTCACGTTGTCGGCGGGGGTGATGCGGAAGTTTTTCGAAACCTTGTCGGCGTTCTGTCCGTCAGCCAGAATCATCGGCGCTGATGAGAGTTCCGAAGCCTGGAGCGATGCCAGGTCGGCAATCACGGGATAGCGGCCGGTCTGCGCTTTCCAAACCTTGCTGTCGAAACCGGCGGGGATGCCGTTGATGAAGTAGGATGTCGGTTTGCCCCACTTGTCGTCGCCGGCAATCAAGGCTACCTGCTTGTCGTAGCTACAGTTGGTGAACGCAACCTCATAGGGCTGTTCGCCGGTCCATGAGGCGAGAATGAATGTCGATCCGTAGATATTTTTGTGTGACTGGCTCATGGCGCTCAACACCTGGCCTGAGAAGTAGCAGTCCTGGAAGTTGGGAACTTCGTCCATGGAGCTTTTGCCGTCGCTGTAGGAGTAGCGTACGCTGAAGTAACCAACCAGACCGCCAACGTAGGGAGCGGCGGCTGAGTTGTTGTTGTACATGTAGGATGAGCTGTAGCAGTTGCGGATGTCGCCCGCGCCGTAGGTGTAGCCCACCACACCACCTTCGTAGGGGATGATGGCGCTGCCGGAGGTGCTTCCGATTGAAGCGTTGCCGGTGCCCTGGATGGCTGCGGTCGAGAATGAGTTGAGGAGGTTGGAGCCGTTGAGCAGACGTCCAACCACACCGCCTGTGCAGGCATAGCCGCCGGCGTCCTGAATCATTCCTGATGATGAGCAGTTGATCATGTTGGTGTGCTCAACCGCTCCGGCCACACCACCGTTGTCGCGGCAGTAGGTTGAGAAGTAGCCTGTCTGGATGAGGTTGGCGCGTGTGTGGCAGTTGCTGATTTCGGAGTATATGTAGTCGATGATCTGGCCTGAGGCGTCCTTGACGGGTATGCCGCCGGCCTGACCAACGATACCGGCCACTGAGCCGGGACCCTGGATGCTTCCCTGGAACTGGCAGTTGGTCACTTTTCCACCGACCGCGAGGGCTACGACACCTGCGGCGATGTCACCGCTGACTACGGCCATTGACGATGTCACGGTGACATTGTCGATGGTTCCTTCGGTGCATCCGGCCAGCAAACCGGTGTAGGCAGCTGTTGATGTGAAGCGGATGTTCTCGAGGGTGAGGTTTTTCACTGTTGATTCCGCTCCTAAATAACCGAACACGCCCAGATGCTCGAAACTGAAGCTGTTGATGATCAGGTTTTTCATGGTGTGACCCGCACCGTCGAAAACAGCTTCGAAGGGGTTGGTTGAGTCACCGGCGGGAATCCATGAGGCTCCGTTGACCGAGCTGAAGTCGAGGTCGGCCCCGAGGGTGAAATATTTACCCTTGAAGGTTTCCCCTTCTGAAACTTTCTGGCTGATGGTGCGGAAGTCGTCGACTGTCTTAACGATATAGGGAGAACTTGCCGTACCCTCGCCGGCCATGTTGAAGTCGAGCGATTTGGGCCACTCGATATCCATCGTCGAGGTGACAGTCACATCCTTGAACTTGGTGTAGACATACTCGTTCGATGTGGGATAGGAACGGGCGGCTACGGCCCATGCGGCAAAGTTCAGTTTACCCTCCGACCAGTTGCCCACGAGGTTCTGTCCGGGAACGGCGCGGCCTGTGGTCAGGTCGAGGGGATAGATGAAGAAGTCGCCGAGCATGGTGTTGGTGGCAACGTATGAGTTAGGGATGAGCACCTGTTTCGAGCCGGTCAGTCGGCCGTTGATGGCCTCGCAGGCAACACCCGAAAGCCCGTAGAATGTCACGGCGTTCTCGGCAACCTGCTCAATCAGGCATGAATAGCTCACCTCGCTTCCGGAAACCATGTTGGTAGCGGTGACCGAACCGTTGGCGGGGCATATCTCTGAATTGGTGAAGAAGTTGTAGCCGCGGCCGGCGTTGGCTCCTTCGGTAATCAACAATCCCCATCCGTCGAGTGTGATCACGCCGTTGGCGTCGATACGTCCGGTGATGGGGGCGTTGGGGTTGTAGGTGGGATTGGGGCTGAATGTCATTGAGCACATCATGATGTTGTCGTCGCCCGCAACGGCGATTTGCTGACAGGGAATCTCCACTGTGCCGTCTGACTCATTAATATATACACCTATGGGAGTAGTCTGGCCATAGAAGCCGCTCATGATGTAGGTGTTGTCACCTTCCGGAGCTTTTTCAATGTTGAGTCGGAAGTTGAATTTCTGACCCTTGTAGTTGACATCCTTTGAAATCAGATCGCCAAGGGTTACTTTTCCGGCCGACCGCATAGCTTTCGACGCCGTCAGGGCCACGGGGGTGTTCGACAGGGTGGCTGTCAGTCCGGCTGTGCCTAACACAGGCTGTTCAACCGCCACATTCACCTCCGTGAGGTTGGCTTTTGCCGCTCTGGCACACCGTTGCTGCAGGGCCGGGCTCAATGATTCCACCGCAGGTTCCGACATGGCGAACTCCTGTGCCACACCTCCGCTGTTGAAGCCGGCGATGCTCACGGTGTTCTCTGTCTGCGCTTTCTGCAGGGCGGAAAAGTCGGCCTTGGGTGCTGACGCGAACGCCATTGACACTGTCATGGCCATTGCGACAAGTAAGGTACTTTTCTTGTACATGAATTGATGATTTAAATAATTAATAATGTAAATAATGGAATTTCCTATTGGTAAGTTGAACCTCGAAGGCCCTCGGCTTCGGTCAAGCAAACCCTGAATGAGTGAAGTCATCCTGTCGCCGTTGGGCCAATTTTTTTTCGTTGAAAATCCGGTGGTTTCAAATTGTAAAATTTGTTGCACTGCTTTATTTCTGTGCAAATTTAAATATTTTTATCGTAAAAATTATAAATCTTCATAAAAAAATATCTGTAAATTATATAGTATAATTTAGATTGGATGTGTGGATGTAGATTGTAAATATCATCACTTGTGGCGTTAAGACACTGATACGTGGGTGTTTGGTGTTGGAAATCTGTTGCGGTGGCTCTGTTTGTTGGGGTGGTTATGAAATGAAACAAAACCGGCTTAAAAAATAACGAAAACACTAATCAAGTCAAAAAAAAGATAATAATTAATAAAAATAATTCTGATTTTATTTGCATAGTAAAAAATAATTATATACCTTTGTCGCATCAAATCAAAATTGAAAAAATCCAGATAGGAACATCAAAAGGTTTATAATGTCAATTGAAACGGATTAAACGCTTGCAAAGTGCCGTCTCGCCAATAAATTTATTTTTAGTCAATCATTTTCTAACTAATCAAAAGGATTGTTTTATGAAAAAAGTCTACACATTCGCTATCGTGGCCTTTATGACTCTCTCAGCGTCGGCCGCCGGTTCTCAAATCAGAGAAGGTTTTGTTGGTAAGGCCAATTTCGCCAAGAGCGAGGCCAAAATTATTTCTTTAAAAAAGGTTGACAGCAGCTCAGTGAAATCTGCAAAAGCTGTCGCTAAAGATGAGAAAAAGACAATCGAAGGTGACTACGACATCAAAATCGGTGACTACTATTTCGAAGGTTCTGCTGGAGCTATTACCGAAAAAGCAACCATCACAAAAGTCAGTGCTACAAAAATCACCATCTCATGCGACTATTTCATCAGCGATGTAACCGCAACTATCAACCCGCTGACCGGTGACATCACTTTCAACTATGGTGAGCTGTTCGTTTACGGTAGCAAATATAATACTCGTTTCGAGCCTTTTGCCTTCGATGAAACCGCTGAAGATATAGTCCCCGGTTCATTCAAGGCAAAATTCAACTCTGCCACCGGTGAAATCACTTTCCCGGCTGACCACGGTTTCTCATGGCCCGTTTATGAAAAGGCCGAAGTGGGTGAAGTTCAAGGCTTCCTCGATCTGTTCGACGTTATCAGCATGAGCCAGGCCGAAGCTGAACCATTAGATGAAGTTCAGGAAGGTCAATGGACTAAAGTGGGCACAGCTACTCTGGAAGACGCCTGGATCACTCCTTCTTATTCTAACACACAAACCGAAGAACAATTCGTTCCCGCGAAAAACCCCATCAACTGCGAACTCCAGCAGAGCGTGGCCGACAAGAACGTTTACCGTCTGTGGAAACCTTACCACGATGAAAACTGGACCCTGGTTGCAAATAACAAATCACAGTACGAAGGCCAGATTGTGTTCGACATCACCGACCCCGCACACGTTATTGTGAAAGCAGGCATGCCCGCAGGTTTCGCCAACTCAAACGGTGAGTTCTACGTGTTCGGACTGCTCGGATGGCAGATCTCAGGTTTCGGCAACCAGTACAACTCTGATCTCCTGCCTCAGATCATCGCCTTCATGGAATCAAAGAATCAGGCATTCGACACTTACGAGAATGGTGTTGTGACAGTTAACAAATCAGTGTTCGACACAAGCGCATCTTGCGAAAAAGCTTACTCCTGGACCGGTAACACCTACGTTGTTTCTAAAATCACAATGAAAATCAACGAAGACGGTGTTGACGAAATCTTTGCCGCCGACAACGACGCCGACGCTCCCGTTGAATTCTTCAACATGCAAGGTCAGAAAGTCGTTGAACCCGCTGCCGGACAGCTTCTTATCCGCCGCCAGGGCAACAAGGTCTCTAAAGTGATCGTGAAATAAGTGAACACACTATAAGAATAACCTAATGAGCGGAGGGTGATGCCATCAATAGGCGTCACCCTCCTTCGCTTTAATGCTGTTTTATCTTAAGAGTGTGTTTAAATTCTCTCAACATAAAAAGAACACGTGTTAAATTTAAACACACTCTATGAGTGTGCAGACTGGTTAAGCGGAGTCAGCGCACAGAAGCGGTTGGGATTATGCGGTCGGTGCCGTCACCGTCGTGTGACCACCATGTATTCACCGGCCGCACCCGCTCCTACGTAATACTTCTGCAAGCCGTAGCCATCCTCGGCTGCCGGACCTGACAGCGGGTGGCCATAGTTGGTGAATATGTCGTAAACGGAATGGCATCGCGGACAGTAGGCGTTCATGGCCTCCGGGTCAACGACGATTCGCACGTCGCGGCGGATCTCAACCGGACAGGCCAGGTCATAGGCCACGGGCGCACCATGGATGTCCCCGCAGAGCAACACCCCGCCGAATCCTGTCTCAGTCAGCGCGGTCCATGGAAAATTAGCGGGCACTTTCTCCTCCTTGATAAACCGTTTATGGTCAGTGGCGCCGGGGGTGCCGTAGATCTGCCATTCGGCAACGGTGGGAAAAGCTATGCGCACGGGGGCCGGCGGAATACGCTCGTCATCGAGCTTATCGCATCCGCAGAGCAAAGTGACGCAACCCGCACACAGAAGCAGGTCGCGGAATTTCAGAGGGAGTTTGCCGTTTGAATTTGTCATGATGCGATTGTCCGGGCACCGCCGTGTGTGCGGCGCCGCCCATGGAGTGATGTCACAGTAGATTGTCTATGGCTGAATGGTAGCGCTCGAACCCGAACTCACCTACCACCTTGTCCTTCAGTTCTCTGATGCGGTCGTTGCACAGATTGCCCATCGAACCCTCATGGGTGTGGCGCAGATCCTTCTCAGGGGTAAACTCCCCATGCTCTATGGCACGGCCCACGGCCACATAGGCGTCGCGGAAAGGCACTCCCTGCTGCACCATCCGGTTGACGGTCTCAACGGAGTACATCATGTCGTAGCGCGGGTCATCAACCGCATGCTCATTGATTTTCATGCCGGAAACCATCCGCCCAACCATCTCGATGATGGAATTGATTTCGCCGAACGCCGGAATGAAATTCTCCTTCACAAGCTGCAGGTCGCGGAAGTAGCCGGTCGGCAGGTTGTTGGTGATCAGGGTTATCTCCATCGGCAGCGCTTGCAGACGGTTGCATTTGGCGCGGGTAAGCTCAAACACATCGGGATTCTTTTTGTGGGGCATGATCGACGATCCGGTGGTGTATTCATCGGGCAACTTGATAAATCCAAAGTTCTGCGATGAAAACATGCATGCGTCGAAAGCCAGTTTGCCAATCGTGGCCGCCACCGAACCAATGGCTTGCGCCACAATACGCTCGGTTTTGCCACGTCCCATCTGGGCGTAAACCACATTATAGTTCATCGTGTCGAACCCTAACAGACGGGTGGTCATCGAACGGTCGAGCGGAAACGACGAGCCGTAGCCGGCAGCCGATCCCAGCGGATTGCGGTTGGCTATACGGTAGGCCGACTGGAGCACCGTCAGGTCATCGACAAGCGATTCGGCATATGCGCCAAGCCATAAACCTATGGATGAGGGCATCGCAACCTGCAGATGGGTGTAGCCCGGAATAACCACGCCCGCATACTTGTCGCTAAGCTCCAGAAGCGTGTCGCACAAAGCCGACACATTCATCACCAACCGCTCAATCTCGGCCCGGATAAACAGCTTGAGGTCAACGAGCACCTGGTCGTTGCGCGAACGTCCCGAGTGGATTTTCTTTCCCATGTCGCCCAGTTTGCGGGTCAGTGCCAGCTCAACCTGCGAATGCACATCCTCCACACCCTCCTCAATGACAAAACTGCCATCTTCGGTGGTGGCGTAAATCTCACGGAGCGACTCGAGCAGCGTGCGCAACTCGTCCGATTCTAACAGGCCTATTGACTCGAGCATGGTGATGTGGGCCATGGAGCCGAGCACGTCGTATGGTGCCAGAAACAGGTCCATCTCACGGTCGCGCCCAACGGTGTATTTCTCAACATCGCAGTCGACCGTCACATCCTTTTCCCAGATTTTACGAGCCATTATGAATTGAGTTGCCCAATGAGTTCACCTAACTTGTCGGCCGCCTTCTGCATCTGCGGGCCAACCAACGGGCGCAGCATCATCGGCAGGTCGATCTCTATCGAGGTGGTCACCTCGGTGGCATTCTCACCCGTGGCCTTCAGGTCGATTACCAGGTCAAGGGGCACCGGTGACTTCTCGGCGGCGAACACCACCCGTTCCGGCTCCTTGCGGTCCTTGACCACGAAGCCAATCTCGCCCACCTGCGGAGTGACGATGATCAGGCGGTCAGGCTCAAACCTGATTTGGCCCGCCTGGGCTTTCAGGTCGTCGGGAATTTCTTCGAATCGCTGACGCAGCGCGTCTATATCATTGAGTTTGGAGTAGAGTTCAGTGTTCGGACGGTTCACCACGGTGGGCTTGCCGGAGTATTTGCTCATAGTTGTGATATGTTATTTTTTGGGAGTCCAATTTTCGGGGTCTTCACGCCATTCCTTGAGTGTTTCAGCGTCCTCGTCGCGGATGTCGCCGGTTTTGATGGCGGCTTCGATCATCGCGTTATAGTTGCTCAGGGTGATAAGTTTCACACCGGCCTGCTTGAAGCGCTCCTCGGCCACGGGGAAGCCATAGGTGAAGATGGCCAGCATGCCGACAACCTCACATCCGGCGGCGCGGATTGCGTCAACAGCTTTGAGCGAGCTCATGCCGGTTGAAACCAAATCCTCTATGACAACAACCTTCTGGCCCGGTTTGAGCGTGCCTTCGATAAGATTCTCCAAACCGTGGTCCTTAGGGGTGGAGCGTACGTAAACGTAAGGTAATGAAAGATCGTCTGCGACAAGCGCTCCGACTGCGATGGCTCCGGTGGCCACTCCGGCTACCGCGTCAACATCCCGGAAGTTCTCAAGAATCAAACGTGACAATTCCACCTTGATGAAACTGCGCACGTCGGGATATGACAAGGTCTTGCGGTTGTCAGTGTAAATAGGTGAGTTCCATCCGCTCGCCCATGTGAATGGATTCATGGGCTGCAATTTTATCGCCTTGATACTCAGTAATTTCTCTGCCAATAGTCGAGCCAACTGTTTCATACGTCTTATTTATTTTTAAATTCATTACAAAGATAGCAATTTTACTCCTATATTCATCAACATCACTCATTATTTTTAACACGTATTAAGAAAAACAGCCTGATTCCCTTCATCCAAATTTCAAAATTCCAAATTCAGCATTCAAAATTCCAGATCATCTCTCTCTCCTTCATCCCAAGTCAAAATTGCTAAGAAACTGTTTAAAATTTATTTTGTCTTTGAGAGTCTTGTCAATATACTTATAATCTTGATTCAGTCATTCAGGAGCCCCTAAACTCCTTCATCAAGATTGAAAATCAAATTGACAATCCTTCTCAAATCCTGCGATAAATAAATTTAAACAGTTTCTTAAACACACTCTAAAAATTCAACAATTTGAACTTTTAGCACTTCGTTTCCATTTTATTATTGTATCTTTGTAAGAATTTAATTAATTTATATGAATACATTTGAAGCTCTCGGGGTCAGTGAACCCCTGTTGAAAGCCGTTGCAGATATGGGATTTGAACAGCCTATGCCTGTGCAGGAAAAGGTTATCCCACATTTATTGAACAGCGATACCGACATTGTCGCGCTCGCGCAGACCGGCACAGGTAAAACTGCGGCATTCGGTCTTCCCGTGCTTCAGCGAATCGACATCCACAACCACACCACTCAAGCCCTCATACTCTCCCCGACGCGCGAACTCTGCTTGCAAATCGCAGGCGACCTCGCCGACTTCTCAAAATATCTCCCTGAAGTGCAGGTGCTCCCCGTCTACGGCGGTTCAAGCATCGAAAGCCAAATCAGAGCGCTCAAAAAAGGTGTGCAGATTATCGTCGCTACACCCGGTCGTTTGATCGACCTCATTAACCGTGGTGTCGCTAAGCTCGACGCTGTCCACACCGTCATCCTCGACGAGGCCGACGAAATGCTCAACATGGGGTTCCTCGACTCCATTAACGACATTCTCGAACATGTGCCCGAAAACCGAAAAATGCTCATGTTCTCCGCGACCATGCCCAAGGAGATCGCCAAAATCGCCCAGCGCTACATGAACAACCCGACGGAAATCGTCGTGGGCACGCGCAACGAAGGGGCGTCGACCGTAAAGCATATCTATTACATGGTCCACGCACGCGACAAAATGCTCGCGCTAAAACGCATCTGCGACAACAACCCTAACGTCTACGCCATAATTTTCTGCCGCACACGCAAGGAAACACAGGAAATCGCCGACAGCCTCATCAGCGAAGGCTACAACGCCGACGCCCTCCACGGAGACCTCTCGCAACAGCAGCGCGACATAACAATGAAGAAGTTCCGCGACAAGGTCATTTCAATCCTTGTGGCTACCGATGTGGCGGCCCGTGGTCTCGATGTCGACAACCTAACCCACGTAATAAACTTCGGTCTCCCCGACGACACCGCAGTCTACACCCACCGCTCAGGCCGAACCGGAAGGGCCGGTAAAGCCGGTGTGTCGGTGGCCATAATCCACTCGCGCGAAAAAGGTAAACTCCGTGACATCGAACGAATTATCGGCAAAAAGTTCGAACGCAAGGAGGTGCCAACCCCCGAACATATCATCGAGAAACAGCTCTTCTACCTCGCCGACCGTCTGGAACGCGTCGAGGTCAACGAGCAGGAAATGGAAAAATACACCTCCGGCGTGATTAAAAAACTCGGATGGCTGTCGGCCGAGGACCTCATCAAACGTGTGCTCTCGCTCGAATTCCACCGTCTGCTCGACTACTACAAGGACGCTCCATCCATCGACTACATCGACGAGAAACCCTCAAAAAAAGACCGCGACTTCAAGAAACCCGATGCGAAAGACAAGGACCGCCGTACCGCCGAAAAAGGCATGGAACGAATCTATATCAACGTGGGTAAAAACGACGGATTCTTCGCCGGAAACCTCATCGACATGCTCAACCATCAGGTCAAAGGGCAGAGAGTCGACGTGGGCCGCATCGACCTCATGCCGGGCTACTCGCTGTTCGACGTCCGCAAAAAAGACGCGCAACGAGTGGTGTCAGCCCTGACCGGTTGCGACTTCTTTGACAAACGGATCTACTGCGAGGTGGCACAGGAAGATAAGGACTACGTCAGAGCCTCCGCGCGCAAAACGCGGGAGAACGCCGTGGCCGATTCCTTTGACCGTGAACCGTTCCGCAAAAAATCAAAAGCAAAATCTATTAAACGCCGACGCTGACCCCCCCGCGAATCATGAATCTGAAACATCTCTCATCATTTTTGTCAGCCCTGTTCCTCCCTCTCATCATGTGGGGACAGCTGACAGCTGAGCAGGCTTTCATCAACGCCACGCCTGAGCAGTTCCCTTATATCAAACGGATTACCCGTCTCGACATGGTCGATTATTTCAAAAGCGGATCGAACCGTCCGAGTCAGAATCTCCTCAATGGTTTCTCCCGGATTCTGTCAATGACACCCGAAAAAATCGTCGTGGAGCAGGCAACTGACGGCTTGGTGGTGACTCAGATGGCCCTCGACATGTTCAACAAGAAAGACACGGCTCTGATCGTAATCGAGAACATCGCCACTCCGGCAATGGATGGCAATGTCAAGGTCTACGACACCTCCTGGCAATGTGTCAACGGGGCGTTCATCCCCCCGACACTGAAGGACTGGATAAAAAAGGGCGCAAAAAAGGAGATGGTCAATGAAATCATGACCTACGTGCCGTTCGCAATGGCCCGCTACGACTACGACCCTGAATCGCACACGCTCACCCTGACCGCTTCGTTCGCCGACTATCTCCCTGAGGAGCTGATGCGCAAGGCGGGCCATGCGCTCTACACCTCCAAAACCTATAAATGGAGGGGAAACAAGTTTGTCAAAGCCGGTAGTTTCTGACATGGATGCCACAACCGTCCTTTCGCTCCGCGAGTTCAACTCGCTCATTGCCGGTGTGCTCGACATCCCGCAACTCAAAGATGTGTGGGTGACGGCCGAAACTGTCGATGTGAGCCGTCGCAACCATTGCTACATGGATCTGGTGGAGAAGGACGACTTCGGCCGAACCGTGGCGCGTGTCCGAGCTGCCATCTGGGCGAACACCCTCCTGAGGCTCGACACCAAGTTCTATCAGGCAACCGGACAACGGTTCGACTCCGGCATGAAAGTGATGGTCAGGGTGTCAGCGTCATATCATCCGCAATATGGACTCTCGCTGGTAATAACCGACATAAACCCGGAATTCACCCTGGGCGACCGCATACGGCGGCGAAATGAATCAATCCGACGGCTGACGCTCGAGGGGATCATCGACATGAACCGTGAACTCCCCATCCCCGAAGTGATTCAGCGTGTCGCCGTGATATCTTCGGAAACAGCGGCCGGATACGGCGACTTCATGCACCAGCTCCACTCGAATCAGGCCGGCATACGGTTCCTGACCCGATGCTTCCCGTCGCCTATGCAGGGCGACACGGCTCCGCAGGGAATCATCAGCGCACTGGAGCTGATCGCCGCACAGGAGCAGATGTGGGACGCCGTTGTCATTATCAGGGGTGGAGGCGCCACCGACGACCTCTCATGCTTCGAGGACTACGACCTCGCCGCCAACATCGCTCAGTTCCCCCTGCCGGTGATAATCGGAATCGGACATGAACGCGACATCACACTGCTCGACTACGTGGCCGCAATGAGGGTGAAAACACCCACGGCCGCCGCCGAATGGATCATTCAGCGTGCCGAAAACGTGCTCTTCACAATTAATGATCTGGGCAATGACATTCTGACTGCGGTGAAAAACGCCGTCAGCAGGGCCGAATCGCTCCTCGACCGATGCAGTGCGGAACTGCCGCTGGCAGCCCGGGCTTCGGTGATGCAGGCCGAGCGCCGCCTGGAAACCGTGGCCGCAAGTTTGCCGGAGCGTGGAAAGGCTTCGATTGGCGCGGCCTCGGCTAAACTCGATTCGGCGGCCGACATTCTGCGTCTGGCGGCGCGCAACCTGATCGCCACGCGTGAGGCCGACCTGCAGTCATTGAAAAAATTGATCGACGCCTATTCACCCAAGTCGGTGCTCAAGCGCGGATACTCCTTCACAACCTCCGACGCCGGACTGGTGACATCGGCGCGGCAGCTCGCCCCGGGCGACGTCATAACAACACATCTCGCATCCGGTAAAATCAAATCTATAGTGAAATGAAACCTGTTAAAGAACTAACCTACACCGAAGCCATCGCTGAACTCGAGGCGATACTCTCGCGCCTGAAAGGGCAGAATGTCGAAATTGACCGTCTGGCGGCCGAAGCGCGCCGGGCCACGGAGATTATCCGTGAATGCCGCGCGCGTCTGACCGACGTGTCGAAGGAACTCGACGACATTCTTGAAAATGAATGACCGCCTCACGTTCAGCTATATAATCTCGATCCAGGTCAGAAGCCTGCGCGAACTGCTCTGTCGCCGCCATGACGGAAGCGTGGCAGTTTCATAAGTGCACACATCGGACATCGCAATGTTCTCAGCCCTCACACCCATCCTGATGAGCCTCAGCAGATTAACTTTCTGAAGGTCGACATGGCGATGGCTGACCGCCTCGCCGAAGCCCGCTTCGGTGAAACGCATGGCCAGTTCCTCGCTGACCTCATAGCATCTGCCGCATATCGAAGGCC
Organism: Muribaculaceae bacterium; assembly: GCA_036308365.1. Lineage (GTDB taxonomy): Bacteria > Bacteroidota > Bacteroidia > Bacteroidales > Muribaculaceae > CAJUPY01. Next base: position 1,400 of record JAXJVW010000041.1, on the reverse strand, counting down.
CGAAAGCCACCTTGAGCTGCGACAGGTCGGCTCCGAGCAGGGCCAGCCGCTCCAATGTGGCGGTGACTATCCCTCCTATGCTCCCTTTCCATCCGGCGTGCACTGCCGCCGTCGCCGAAATGTCGGGGGCGTACATGACTACCGGAACGCAGTCGGCCGTACGCACACCAATGACCATTCCACGCCGAAGGCAAATCACAGCATCGGTGTCGTCAAACGTGGGAATGCTCCCCGATGCCTCTATCACGGCCACGTTGCAACTGTGGGTCTGCACGGGAAGCACAACCGGAAAATCCGCCCCTTCAACTTCTCCGACAACTCCGGCTCTCACATCCCCGGCGCCGAGATCCAGGGAATAATGCGTCACTTCTGTTTTCATTTTATAAAAGATAGGAGCGCATCGGGCAAAGATAGTCCGACGCGCTCCGTGTCGTTTCGAATTCAGTTTGGGTTAATTGTTATTTCGCAGGCTGTTTCCGGGCTTTGTCGAACTGCTCCTTGAAGAAAAGCAGATGATATAGCACGGAGTTGCGCCAGTAGTCCCAGCTATGTTTTCCGGGACGGGTGATATAGTCGTGGTCAATGCCATGCTCCACAAGCGATTTGTGAAGATTTTCATTGACCTCGGCGAAAAAGTCATCCTTGCCGCAGTCAAACAGCAGATTGATCTGACCGTTCTCCAGTTGTGGCACCAGGTTGATGACCGTGTGCTGTTCCCAAACCTCGGGGTTATCCTCTTTTTTACCCAGACGTTTGGCCATTTTCCAGTTTTTGGGGAATGGACGGATGTCAACACCGCCGCTCATGCTCGCCGCACTCTTGAAAAGCTCGGGATGGCGCATCCCTAACCACAAGGCTCCATGTCCACCCATGCTCAGTCCGGAGATGGCGCGCTGGTCGGCCGTTCCCTTGGTGGGGTAGTTGGCGTCGATGTAGGGCACGAGGTCTTTGACAAAGAATGACTCCATCTGCATCTGCGGGTCAATGGGTGAGTCCCAGTACCATGAGTCTCGTCCGTCAGGCATCACCAGTATCAGCCCGTAGCGGTTTGACAGTTCTTTTATGCGTGGCACCCGCTCTATCCAGTTGCGGTAGTCACCGCTGAAGCCGTTGAGCAGATAAACGGTGGGGAATTTGGCATCGGGGTTTTTCAGGGCGGAATCGGGCAGCAGCACGGTCGCTTTCATCGGTGTGGCCAGATGCTTGGTGTTGACCACGGCCGTGTCGACCCGCTGGGTGAAACGGCCGCCGCTCATTGCCGCAAATGTCACCATCAGCAGCATTGAAAATGTCAGAATAAGTTTTTTCATTTTAAGGATTATTTAGTGTTTGGTTAACAAAAATTAACAAATGGGGGGGGGTAATTCCTTTATTATCCTTAATTCCGCAACACTATAATT
>JAXJVW010000040.1:0-2256 GCA_036308365.1 Muribaculaceae bacterium | reverse complement strand
CAATACTTTTCATGACGGAAAAGATTGTCAACATAATTTCGTTAGGCTGTTCAAAGAATCTTGTTGATTCCGAACGTCTGATGAAAATGATGGAAGACGCCGGTTTCAAGGTGAAGCACAACCCCCGGAGCATAGCTCGTGGGTCCACGGTCATCATCAACACGTGTGGATTCATAGGCGACGCCAAGGAGGAATCGGTCAATGCCATCCTTGATGCTGTAAAATACAAGAAATTAGGGCGAATCGACAGCGTCTACGTAATGGGATGTTTGTCAGAACGCTATAAAGGAGATATACAGAACCTCATTCCGGAGGTGGATAAATGGTATGGTAAATATGACTGGAAGGGAATTGTGTCAGATATGGCCCATAAATCGCCCGGCACAGCCCCCTACGACCGAGTAATCACCACCGGACCACACTCCGCATATGTGAAAATTGCCGAGGGATGCAACCGATTCTGCTCATTCTGCGCCATACCGCTCATCACAGGGCGCTTTCATTCACGTCCCATAAGCGAGATTGCCCAAGAGGTGACCACGCTTGTCGGGCGAGGTGTCAAAGAGTTCAACATCATAGCTCAGGATCTGTCGAGTTATGGATTAGACCTGGAGGGTGGCGAAATGCTTCTCCCTCAACTGATTGAAACACTTGCGCAGATTCCGGGTGTTGAGTGGCTCCGTCTTCATTACGCTTATCCGGCCCAGTTCCCCTACGGCATTCTGGATGTCATGAACCGTTATCCCAATGTGTGCAAATATCTTGACATAGCCCTGCAGCATAGTTCAGACAAAGTGCTCGCCAACATGCGTCGCCACATCACAGGCGAAGAAACCGAGCAGCTGATAAAGACCATACGGGAAAAAGTGCCGGGTATACATCTTCGCACCACTCTGATGGTTGGCTTTCCCGGTGAAGGGGAGCGGGAGTTCGAGGAACTCGTAAACTTCGTGAAGCGTATGAAATTCGAGCGTATGGGCGCATTCGCCTATTGCGAGGAGGAGGACACATATGGTGCCAAACACTTCAAGGATGAAATTCCCGAGGATGTGAAGCAGGAACGTCTTGACAAACTTATGTCAGTACAGGGTAAAATATCGTATGCGCTGAACGAAAGTAAGATAGGGCAAGAATTTAAAGTATTGATTGATGGTCAGGAAGGCAATTTCTACATCGGTCGCACAGAGTTCGACTCCCCTGAAGTAGACCCCGTTGTCTACATACCCAAAGACCGACGTTTAATAAAAGGGAAATTCTATAACGTCCGCATCACAGATGCGGGCATGTATGACCTAAACGGAGAAGTGGTGGGTTGACCCCGCCGTTTATTTATGAATAAAGAATACAAGGCAGCACTTGAGTGTGCTCATCGCAACATACCTTTCGCCCTCTTCGCATACCCTCACGACACAGCGTTCCGATTTTTCGCCAATCCCGGAGGCATTCCCCGGGAAGGGTGTCCATATTTCATTGTGAACAACTGGAACACCCCGTTTGAGGAGTCCGAGAGAATATATGAGGAATTGGATGCCGACGGTGTGCTTGACTCACTCCCGACATTGCCACCATCGGCTCAACTTCCGTCGATTCAAGCAGAGTCGACATCAAAGAGCAGCTACATCGACAAGGTGACACGGCTTATAGAAACTTTGAAGCAGCGGGGCGGGAAAACCGTAATCTCAAGAATTATAGCCGCCAACGACGTGAAATTAGACCTTATGTGTTTGATAGAGCGACAGTTCGCATCATATCCCGACACCTTCCGATTCCTTTATTTCACACCCTCGACAGGTCTGTGGATGGGAACGTCGCCCGAGTTGCTGTTTGATTTCAATCAAACAACACGCGAGTTCCACACCATGTCGCTTGCCGGCACACGTGTCACCGATCTCAACAGCTGGGATGGAAAAAATATCCATGAACAGAACCTGGTGGCTGAATTCATATCAAATCTGCTGAAAAAGCATGGGGCTTCGTTCGAAATGAAACGATGCGCCGACGTGCAGTTCAAGCCCGTGTGTCACATCTGCGACCTGTTTTCAGGTACACTACCCGCTACGACCTGTACGGCTCTTTTGGATGAGTTGAGCCCCACGCCCGCATTGAGCGGATTCCCGGTGGGCACAGCCATCGATGAGATTTCCAGGATTGAAAATCACAGCAGGGAATGCTACGGAGGCTACGTAGGTTATGTCACCCCGTCGGCATTGAAATGTTACGTTAACTTACGGTCGGTAAAACTATGTGATTCAGGGT
>JAXJVW010000039.1:0-23036 GCA_036308365.1 Muribaculaceae bacterium | reverse complement strand
GACCCCAACATTAAAAGTGTTGTGCTCTACCAGCTGAGCTAGCGAATCTCCTTGTTCGCTTTTAGGGGTTGTTCCTCAAAAGCGATGCAAAGTTAGGGACTTTTTTTGGATTGTGCAAATTTTTGTGGATTTTTTTGTTAAATATTTTATAGCTCAATGGTACTCAGGTGGTTATGAAAACGGGATGAAGCCCCCTGTGTTATTCCATAGGGGGGCGTCATCCCGTGTTTGATTTCCGGTGAGGTGGGGAAGGACTATTCTTCTCCGTGGGTTGTTTCACCGGCCTGATCGGTCGGAGTGTTGCTGATGTGCTCTATCGACGTCGTCATTTTCTGCGTTTCGTTGTCGAAGTCAGCTATGATGGTGTCGCCGGGCAGAAGTTTGGCGTCGAGAATCAGCTCGGCCAACTCATCTTCGAGATACTTCTGGATGGCGCGTTTCAGCGGACGGGCACCAAACCGGGCGTCGTAGCCTTTCTCGGCTATGAATGTTTTGGCGGCTTCGGTCAATGTCAGGTCGTAGCCGAGTGATTTTATTCTCTTGTAGAATCCTGAAAGTTCAATGTCGATGATTTTGAAAATCGCTTCTTTCGACAGTGAGTCGAACATTATGATGTCGTCGATTCGGTTGAGGAATTCGGGGGCGAACGCCTTGTTCAGGGCTTTCTGGAGCACCCCTTGGGAGTATTCCTTATCCTGGACCGACGGTGTGGCGAATCCCACGCCGGAGCCGAACTCTTTGAGTTGGCGCGACCCTATGTTCGAGGTCATGATGATCAGGGTGTTCTTGAAATCCACTCGCCGACCCAGGGAGTCGGTCAGTCGTCCTTCGTCCATCACCTGTAGCAGAAGGTTGAACACGTCGGGGTGGGCTTTCTCTATCTCGTCGAGAAGCACCACGGAGTAGGGGCGGCGGCGCACCGCTTCGGTCAGCTGGCCTCCCTCCTCATAGCCCACGTAGCCGGGAGGCGCTCCAACCAGTCGCGACACGGTGAATTTCTCCATGTATTCGCTCATGTCGATTCGGATCAGGGTGTCAGGGGCGTCGAAAAGATACTCGGCGAGCTGTTTGGCCAGATGTGTCTTGCCCACACCGGTAGGCCCCAGGAACAGGAACGTGCCTATCGGCTTGTTGGGGTCTTTCAGTCCGAGGCGGTTGCGCTGAATCGCCTTGACGGTTTTTTCTATGGCGGGATCCTGGCCTATGATTTTCGATTCGAGATAAGGGGTCATCTCCCTCAGACGGCTCCCTTCGGCTTTGGCTATACGCTGGACGGGCACACCGGTCATCATGGCCACAACCTCGGCCACGCGGTCCTGGTCAACCGTCTCGCGATGGAGCGTAAGCTGTTCTTCCCACGCCTTCTTCGCCTTGGCGAGCTCAATTTTCAGCTTCTGCTCTTTGTCGCGGAACGCCGCGGCACTCTCGAAATTCTGGTTTTGCGCCGCCTTCAGTTTCTGGGCCGAGGTTTCGGCAACCTCCTGTTCGAGCTTTTCGATTTCAGTCGGCACCGGAATATTGGTGATGTGGGCGCGTGCTCCCGCCTCGTCGAGGGCATCGATGGCCTTATCTGGATAATTACGGTCAGAGATATATCGGCCGGTGAGCGACACGCAAGCCTCGATGGCCTCGTCGGTGTAGTTCACGTTGTGGTGCTGCTCATACTTGTCCTTGATGTTGTTTAGGATAGTGAGCGTTTCCTCGGCCGTGGTCGGTTCAACCGTCACCTTTTGGAAGCGGCGTTCCAGTGCGCCGTCTTTTTCAATGTTTTTGCGGTATTCGTCGTGGGTGGTGGCCCCGATGCACTGAACCTCGCCACGCGCTAGCGCCGGCTTGAGCAGATTGGCCGCATCCATGGTTCCGGCCGCATTGCCTGCACCCACGATGGTGTGGAGCTCGTCGATGAACAGAATCACGTTTTTGTTCTTGGCAAGCTCATTGAGGATCGCTTTGACACGCTCCTCGAACTGTCCCCTATATTTTGTGCCGGCAACAATTGAGGCCATGTCGAGCGACACCACACGTTTATCAAACAATATGCGCGACACCTTGCGCTCAACGATGCGCAGGGCCAGGCCCTCCACTATGGCCGACTTGCCGACGCCCGGCTCGCCTATCAGCACCGGATTGTTCTTTTTGCGCCTGCTGAGAATCTGGGCCAGTCGTTCAATCTCCACGTCGCGGCCGATGATGGGGTCGATGCGCCCTTCCTCGGCGGCGCGGGTCATGTCGCGCCCGAACTTGTCGAGCATCGGAGTGTCAGAACCTCCGCCGGCGGCCTTGCCAACGTTCTTTATCTCCGGGTCGGATTCGAAACGCTCCTCCTCGTCGGCGGGCTCATCCGGGTAATCGTCGTTATCCGAAGATGCCAGCGGAGTGTTGGCCGGAGCGTTCGAAATGTAGTGCAACAGCGACTCATAGGTCAGACCGGCCAGATGGAACGGCTTGATGAACTCCATAGCCTGCACCTCGGAATTATGGAAAATCGCCAGCAGCAGATGCTCCACGTCAACAGTATCCTTTTTCAGAATGCGGGCCTCGAGCACACTCAGTTTGATTATGCGGTTCGACAGCTCGCTCACGGTGATTTCCGACACAGTGCGGTCGCGGTTGGCCAAAGCCTCGGCCAGCTCCTGACGCAAAGCGTGGAGATTGATGTCAGGAGCCGTATGTTCCATGATCTGCACACCCTTGCCATGAGTGTCGGCAAGGATGGCCAGCAGCAGATGCGCCGGAGTGATCACGCTGTTAAACAGGCGCAGAGCCTCACGGCGGCTTCTGTCAAGGACCAGTTTCAGTTCCTTTGAATAATTTGTGTCCATATATTATTATAAATTTTTAATTTCCGGTTGATTGATCGGCCCGCGCGCAGTTGCCGGACCCGCCATCAAGGCGTCGATGGATAAAATGCAAGAATTGTGCCAAACTGCATTGCGATGCGTCACTACACGTTTAAAAAATATTAAATCAGAATATACAAAATTATGGAAAATTCTCCATATATGCGAAAAAATTCTTACCTTTGTTGACTAATTAACATACCGGCCGGGCCGATGGTTTAAAATCATGTGTGCCCCCCGCCATATTAAGCATTAATCAACATATCATTTTCAAATGCTGGAAGACGATAAAATTATAAAAATCAATATTGAGAGCGAGATGAAATCGGCCTACATCGACTACTCGATGTCGGTGATCGTGTCACGCGCTCTGCCCGATGTCCGTGACGGCTTGAAACCGGTTCACCGCCGTGTGCTGTTCGGAATGAACGAAATGGGCAACACCTCGGACAAACCCCATAAGAAATCAGCCAACTGCGTGGGCGAAGTGATGGGTAAATATCACCCCCATGGCGACTCGTCAATCTACGGAACAGTAGTGCGCATGGCCCAGCCTTGGGCGCTCCGCTACACCCTGGTCGACGGCCACGGAAACTTCGGATCAGTTGACGGCGACAGCCCTGCCGCGATGCGTTACACGGAAGTGCGACTCGAAAAAATCGGTGAGGAGATGCTCAGCGACATCGAAAGCGACACCGTCGACTTCCAGCCCAACTACGACAACTCACGCAAAGAACCCGTGGTGTTGCCGACACGTTTCCCCAACCTTCTGGTCAACGGTGCGTCAGGCATCGCGGTGGGTATGGCGACAAACATGCCACCCCATAATCTGACCGAAACAATCGACGGATGCATCGCACTGCTCGAAAATCCGCAGCTCGAAGTGTCTGACCTCATGAAATACATCACCGCCCCCGACTTCCCGACCGGAGGCACAATCTACGGTTACCAGGGAGTCAAAGACGCCTACGAAACAGGCCGTGGCCGAATAGTCATCCGAGCCAAAGCCGACATCGAAACCGAAAAAGACCATGAGGTGATAGCCATCCACGAAATCCCCTACGGAGTCAACAAGGCCGAACTCATAAAATATATCGCCGAACTGGTGACCGACAAACGCCTCGACGGCATAGCCGACATCAACGACGAAAGCGACTACAACGGCATGCGCATCGTAATCAAACTCCGCACCGACGCCAACGCAAACGTGGTCCTCAACAAACTCTACAAGATGACTCCCATGCAGTCATCATTCAGCGTAAACAACGTCGCCCTGGTTCATGGCCGACCCAAAACACTCAACCTAAAAGAGCTCATCCAGGCCTTCATTGACCACCGTCACGACGTAGTAATCCGCCGCACACGCTTCGAACTCCGCAAAGCACAAGAACGCGCCCACATTCTCCAGGGACTAATCATCGCCTCACAGAACATCGACGAGGTCATTGCCATAATCCGTGGATCGGCATCAACCGACGAAGCCCGCAAACGCCTCTCCGAACGCTTCGGACTCGACGACGTGCAAACAGCCGCCATAGTCGAAATGCGACTCAAACAGCTCACCGGACTCGAACAGGACAAACTCCACCAGGCCTACGAAGAAGTGATGAACCTCATCCGCCGCCTCGAAGAAATCCTCAACGACGACTCAGTGTGCCGCGCCCTGATCCGCACCGAACTCGAAGAAATTCGTGAAAAATACGGCGACGAACGCCGAACCGACATCGATTACACCGCCGGCGACTTCAACGCCATCGACTTCTACGCCGACGACGAAATGATCATAACCCTGTCACACATGGGCTACATCAAACGCACACCCCTGGCCGAATTCCGCGCGCAGAACCGTGGCGGAGTAGGCTCGCGCGGCAGCAACACCCGTGAAGAAGACTTCATCGAATACATATACCCCGCATCGATGCACAACGACCTGCTCTTCTTCACACAGCGAGGCATGGTCTACAAAATGAAAGTCTACGAGCTCCCCGAATTCGGCAAAAACTCAAAAGGACGAGCCATCCAGAACCTGCTCAACATCGAAGCCGGCGACTCAGTCAATGCCGTCATCCGTTGCAAACAGCTCGACGACATGGAATTCACCTCATCACACAACCTGGTGTTCGCAACCCGCAACGGAGTGATCAAAAAAACATCGCTCACCGAGTATGCCCGCGTCAACGTCAAAGGTAAAAAAGCCATCATCATCCGCGAAGGCGACCAGGTGATCGGCGTCGACCTGACCGACGGCAACTCCGAAATCCTCATGGCAAGCCGCAACGGCCGCGCCATCCGCTTCCACGAAAGCAACGTGCGCCAGATGGGACGCGTGTCAACCGGCGTCCGAGGCATGAAACTCGACGGCGCCGACGACGCCATCGTAGGCATGATATGCATGGAACCCGGATCAGAAAACAACGTGATGACCATCTCCGAAAAAGGATTCGGAAAACGCTCACTGCTCGAATACTACCCCGTGCGCAACCGCGGCGGCAAAGGAGTGCTCACAATGAAAGTGACCGACAAAACAGGCTCGCTCGTGGCGCTGATGAACGTCAACGACGACAACGACCTGGTCATCATCAACAAGAGTGGCATCACACTGCGCCTGCATGTGGCCGACGTCAGAGTCATGGGCCGAGCCACACAAGGCGTGCGCCTCATCAACCTCGACAAACGCAACGACGAGATAGCCTCGGTTTGCTGTGTCGCCGCCGATGAAGAAGCCGAAACCGAAGTGATCGAAGCCGTTCAGGAAGAACTCCCCCTCACCCCCGACGAGATGCTCGACGACGACAACCTCGAACCCGACGATGAGGAAAACGACGACGCCAACGAACAAACAGAAGAATAAATCGTTGAAATAAATAACTTAAACTAATATAAACTTACGCAACAGAACATCATTATGAAAAAAATCGCATTATTCGGAGTCTGTTTGGCAACAGCCGTAGCGGCGTTCGCCCAAGCCCCTGTTCTGAAAACTGCTGAACGCGAAGTTAAGTCAGGCAACTATGACGAGGCCATGAAAATCCTGAAACCGGCCATGACCGACGCGGAAACCGCAAAAATGGCCCAGACATGGTATCTGGCAGGTAAAGCCGGCATCGATTTCTACGATGCACAGTATCTTAACCTCCAGGTGAAAAAAGAAGTTGACAAAAAGAAAATGAGCCACGCCCTGCTCGACGGCATCAACTACTACATCGCCGCGCTCCCTCTGGACACCGTGACCGACGCCAAAGGCAAAGTGAAAACAAAATACTCAAAGGATATTGTAAAAGCCGTAAAGGACAACTACAACTCCATCAACAACGCCGCAATCTTCCTCTGGGAAGAAAAAGACTTCATGGGAGCCTACGACGCATGGGGAATGTATCTCGACATCCCCTCAAACCCCGTGCTCGGCAAAAACGCCCCCGCGGCTCAGCCCGATTCAATTTACTCCGACATAGCCTTCAACCGCGCACTCGCCGCATGGCAGGTTGACAGCATCGAAATGTCGCTCGCATCATTCGAAAGAGCCATCGAACTGGGCTACGACAAACCCCAGGTCTACGACTATGCAATCAACCAGGCAGCCCAGCTCGCAGCTCGCAACGGCAGCAACGACAAAGTGTTTGAAATCGCCGAGAAAGCCTACAAAGCATTCCCCAACGCAAACCCCGTTTACCTGCAGCTGATGATCAACGGACGCATCGAAAAAGGTAAATTCGACGAAGCCGCCGCCATGCTCGACGAAGCCATCTCCGCAGCCCCCGACAACAAACAGCTCTCACAGCTCTACAGCGTGAAAGGCACACTGTTCGACGCTCAGAAAAACATGGACGAAGCACTCAAATGCTTCGAAAAAGCTGTCAGCCTCGACGGTGAAAACATGTTGGCTCAGATCAACCTCGGACGCGCCCTGTGCAACCAGGCCTACGCCATCAACGACGAAGCACAAACCAAATCAAACGAAGAATATCAGGACATCCGCGCCAACCAGATCAACCCCTTGTTCAAAAAAGCGGCCGACCACCTGGAACGCGCTCTGGAAATTGACCCTGACAATGCTCACGACGCCAAGGTTTACCTCCGTAACATCTACTACAACTTAGGTGACGAAGCTAACCTGAAACGTGTAGAAAACATGTAATATCCCACACGCCGACGGATAAGGACCGGAAATTCCGCGAACCACGGGCCCACGACCCGCCGCAGCCAATCCATGAGTCCGTCAGCAGCGACCCGGGAATCAATCTGATTCCCGTCGTTACAGAATATAGCCGGGCGGTTCCACTTTATCAGTGAATCGCCCGGTTTCACATAAAAGAGTTTCCCGACACCATGTCATGAAATCAGTGACATGAAGCAGTCAGAGTCCGCATACATCCGCCACTCCGGCACGCCGGGCAACGCCATGACAGTAACGAATGAAGAAACTCATTATAATAATAGCGGCACTGGCATCGCTGCTCACCGTCAACGCCGACACGGCCGACAACAACATCTATATGCGAATGGTGTCCGACGCCGACGACGCCATAGCCAAAGGTGACCTGGAAAAAGCCGAGCGCTATCTGACCGACGCCTTGAACTATCAGCCAACCAACCCCATGAACTCAATGCTCATCTCGAACTTAGGGATGGTGCGCTACTACATGGGGCAGGACTCCATGGCACTGGTCACCCTCACTCATGCCCACAACCTGTCGCCCGCCTCGGTGACAATATTGCTCAACCGGGCCAAGGTGCTCGCATCGATGCGCAGAGTCGATGAGGCCATGGCCGACTATGCCCTGGTCACCCGGCTTGACTCCACAGTGGCCAAACCCTATTTTTTCCGTGGAATGGTTAGACTCAACCGTGGCGACCTCGACAGCGCCACCATTGAATTCGACAAACTCAACCGTCTCGACCCCGACGGATATGAAACAGCCATAGCCATGGCCCAGTATTACAGCGTAACCGAACAGTGGAGCAAAGCGCTGCCTTACTTCTCAAAACTCATCAGGCAGGAAAAGGCACCCGAGTTCTTCTCCGGCCGAGCGTGGTGCTATCTGCGCAAAGGCGACCTGCAGGAAGCGTCCGACGACATTTCGCGCGGACTTGAACTTGCGCCTGACGATTCGGAACTTCTGCTGTGCAGGGCGTTGCTCAACAAGCTGCGCTACCGTCCGGCCGATTCGCTCCGCGATGCCGAGGCAGCCATCAAACATGGTGCCGACCCGCAAAGAGTGGCGCGGTTGCTGCGATAAACCGCAATTCACAAAAATAATTCTATTGATGAAAAAAGGATACGTAACCCTGTGGCTGTTGCTCGCCACCGCTTTCGCATTATTCACCCTGTTGTCATCATTCGGCGACGTGGATTTTTTCGGAATCAATCTGAAGGGATCGAAACTGGCGTCGGCGCTCTTCGATGAGGTAGAGCATGAAGCCGAGGTGATTGAAAATGACACTGTCCAGGCCGTTGATGCGGCCAGGCCGAAGTTTCCGGTTGAGGTCGATACGGCACGTAAAACCATACTTTTCATTGGCGACTCGATGCTCGACGGCCTGTCGCCCCGCCTGTCGGCCTACGCACAGGAGTCGGGCCACACGCTCTATTCCGTGATTTGGTACAGCTCCTCAACCGAACAGTGGGGAAAGAGCGGACGTCTCAAGGAGTATATTGACCAGATCCATCCCGACTACATATTCATATGCCTGGGATCGAATGAGCTGATGATAAAGGATATCAAGGAACGTCGCACACCCTATGTGAAAAAACTGCTGGCTGAGATCGACACCATACCGTTTCTATGGATAGGACCGCCCAACTGGCGCGAGGACACCGGCATCAACGAGATGTTGATGACCACACTGCCCGAGGGGTCGTTTTTCCTGAGCAACGGAATGAGTTTCAAGCGCAGGAAAGACGGGGCGCATCCCACACTTGAAAGTGCTGCCACGTGGATGGACAGTGTGGCACGCTGGATGCCCGCCCATTCATCGCACCCCATAGTGATGAAAAATCCGGGAGCGTTGAAGGCCCGTCCGAAACGTATTTTCATTCATCAGCCAGAGAAATAGTCCGGGACAAGGTGCCAATCCTGGGAAGTAGTTCGGGACAAGGTAGCCATCCCGAGAAATAGGCCGGGGATAAGAGCCCGTTGTCCGCCTCTGTCATGAAATGCCAGGCCCCCGGCAATCATGTTTCACCTCCAGAGTTAACCATCCACAAACAAAGCTCATCTTCACCTCCAAAGTTAACCATCCACTAACAAAGCTCATCAAATGTTGTCTGCATTGTTCCATAACATAGCCCACCTGCTGTCATATCAACCCGATTCGCCCATGCTTTTCTCCAGCGGATTGTTCTGGGGAATATTCCTTGTTTTTCTGCCACTCTACGCGCTGCTTCGCAACCGCCATTGGCAGATGGTTGTTTTCGTGGTTGCGTTCAGTCTATTCTTCTACTATAAGTCAAGCGGTTGGTTTTTTCTGTTGTTGATCTTCACCTCGCTTGTTGACTGGATGCTGTCGCGGAGGTTGAGCCGGGTGGCCTCGCCGGCGGGGCGGAAGATGATTGTCGCACTGTCGGTTACGCTGTCGCTGTCGGTGCTGGGCTACTTCAAGTATGCCAATTTTTTTCTGTGGAACTGGAACCAGATGGTTCAGGGGAATTTCCAGCCGCTCGACATCATATTGCCGGTTGGCATCTCGTTCTACACATTCCAGAGCATCAGCTACATTGTGGATGTTTACCGTGGATCGGTAAAGCCCACCGAAACATGGCTCGAGTATCTGTTTTTCCTGTCGTTTTTTCCGGCGCTCGTGGCCGGTCCGATAGTAAGGGCCGATTATTTCATTCCGCAGATTCGCGAGCGCTACAAGCCCACGCATGCCGAGGTGTTCGCCGGATTCTGGATGATAGTGCTCGGAGTGGTTAAAAAAGCCCTCATCGCCGACTACATATCGCAATATAACGACTTGATTTTCGACAACCCCACCGGTTACAGCGGGTTCGAGTCGCTGATGGGAGTGATAGGTTACACCATGCAGATCTATTGTGACTTTTCAGGCTATTCCGACATGGCCATTGGGTTGGCTTTGATAATGGGCTTCAGGCTGACGGCGAACTTCGATTTCCCCTATCAGTCGAAATCCCTGACCGAGTTTTGGCGCCGCTGGCACATTTCGCTTTCATCGTGGCTCCGCGACTATGTCTATATCCCATTGGGAGGAAACCGGAAGGGGACGTTGAGGACCTATCTGAACAACTTCCTCACCATGCTCATAGGTGGACTGTGGCATGGGGCCGCCTGGAAATTCGTGTTCTGGGGGGCGATGCATGGAGTGGGGCTCGCGGTCAACAAGGCGTGCAAGCCAATCACGGCCAGGTTCGACGGCAAGGTGTGGTTCAGTGTGCTGTCGTGGTGCGTGACGATGCTCTACGTGTCGTTGCTCTGGGTGTTTTTCCGGGCTGACTCCTGGACCGACTCCTGGCTGATAATCCGGAATATCTTCACCAATTTTTCACCTGCCCATATTGTTCCGTTCCTTCAGGTTCGTTACGCCTGGGTTGTGATGATGGGTGTCATAATAATTTCGCATGCGTTGCCCAGAGGGTTCTATGACTGGATCGAACGTCAGTTTGTCGATTCCATGTGGATAGTCAAGCTGTTGATATTCATAGTGGTTGTTCAGTTAGTTGTTGAGTTCGCATCGGAAGATGTCGCACCGTTCATTTATTTCCAGTTCTGATAAATTGACCTGCTTATGAGAAACAATGATGATGTCAGGATTATAATTGTTGCCGGCGGCACAGGCAGCCGTTTCGGAGGTGATTGCCCGAAGCAATATTGTCAGCTTGCGGGTCGCCCCGTGGTGATGCACACCATTGATGCGTTTCGCCGTGGAGTGCCCAGTGGTGAGATAGTGCTTGTTATCAGTGAGGCGATGCAGGGACTGTGGGACAGCTTGTGTGAGGAACATCGGTTTGAGTCGCCCCGAGTGGTCTATGGCGGATCCACCCGCTGGGAGTCGGTAAAAAACGGGCTCGAAACGTTGATGGGGCTGACCCCGTCGACGGTGGTGTTGGTGCATGATGCCGCACGGCCCATTGTCAGTGACGATATGGTTGAAAGAGTCATAGCCGGGGCACGTGAGAGTGACGGAGCCATACCGGTTGTCGCGGTCACAGATTCCTTGCGCATTGTCGGCGAGGGAGGCTCGTCGTCGGTTGACCGCGGCAGGTTCAGGGCAGTGCAGACCCCGCAGGGATTCCCGGCCATGAAGCTCAAAGAAGCCTACGGGCAGGCATATTCGGCCTCGTTCACGGATGATGCATCAGTGATGGAGTCGGCCGGATATGACAACCTGACATTGGTTGAGGGAGACATCCGCACGATGAAAATCACCAATCCCAATGATATTAAAATAGCCGAACTGATTTTGAACTCCTGAGAACAAATAGCTGAACAGATTTTAAACTTCTGAAAACCAGATTGAGGAATGAATTCGCTCAGATCGTTAAACATAATGTATTTGAAGGGTGTGGGACCGGCCCGCGCCGAGTTGCTTGACAAGGAGCTTGGGATAAAGAGCTACTATGATCTGCTGCACCATTTTCCATCGCATTATGTTGACCGTTCGGTGATTTACCGGGTGAGGGATCTCAACGGCGATATGCCCTATGTTCAGTTGCGAGGCCGTTTCGTTTCGTTCAATCTGTTGGGTGAGGGTGCCCGGAGCCGTCTTGTGGCTCTGTTCACCGACGGCACCGCTACGATGGAGGTTGTTTGGTTCCGAAGGATAAAGCAGATACGCGATGCCTACAAAACGGGCAATGAGTATGTTCTTTTCGGGAAGCCTACCGTTTTTAACGGCACCTGGAATATGGTTCACCCGGAGGTTGACCTGCCGACCTCGGTGACAGCCGCCCAGGGTTTCCGCGGGGTTTATCCACTGACCGAGAAATTGCGCAACAAGGGGATTGGGTCACGAATGATTTTCGGGTGGATCCAGACGCTGCTTGCCACCCGCGGAGATATTCATGAAACCCTTTCAGAGGAAATAGTCAGGGAGCTGCATTTGATGCCGCTGGCCCAGGCGATGCAGGTGATCCATAATCCACAGGATAACGAGAGTTTGCAAAAGGCTAAGTTCAGGCTCAAGTTTGAGGAGCTGTTTTTTTTGCAGCTCAACATGCGGCGTTATTCCCGGAAGCGTAGCGGCGAGGTCGAGGGGTTCAGGTTTGCCAGGATAGGGAGCTATTTCAACAATTTTTACTCCAATTACCTGCCGTTTCCGTTAACCGGCGCTCAGAAGCGTGTCATAAAGGAGATTAGACGCGACATGGGTAGCGGCCGTCAGATGAACCGTCTGCTGCAGGGTGACGTGGGTAGCGGAAAGACCGTGGTGGCTCTGCTGTGCATGCTCATCGCCCTTGACAATAATGTTCAGGCATGTTTGATGGCACCGACTGAGATATTGGCCACGCAGCACTATGAAACCATTTCGGCTATGGCCGGCCAGATAGGTGTTAATGTCAAGTTGCTGACCGGGTCGACCCGTAAAAAAGAGCGTGACATCATTGATCAACAGCTACTTGACGGATCGCTTCATATCCTCATAGGGACCCACGCGGTGATAGAGGAGAAGGTGAGGTTCAACAATTTAGGGTTCGTGGTCATTGACGAGCAACACCGTTTCGGCGTTGTTCAGCGTGCGAGGTTGTGGCAGAAGAATGTCATTCCGCCTCACATACTCGTTATGACCGCCACTCCGATTCCCCGCACGTTGGCTATGACGGTTTACGGCGACCTTGATGTTTCAGTCATCGATGAGTTGCCACCGGGGAGGAAGCCCGTTCACACCGTGATGCGCTACGAGAACCAGCGTTTTCAGGTTTATCAGGCTATAGGGCGACAGCTGCGTCAGGGTCGTCAGGTTTACATTGTTTATCCGTTGATTACGGAGAATGAGAAGCTCGACCTGAAGTCGCTCGAGGAGGGGTATGAGGCCATCTGCGAGACATTCCCGAGCTACAAGGTTGCGTTTGTGCATGGAAAAATGAAGCCTAAGGAGAAAGATTTCCAGATGTCGCTATTTGCGAGTGGTGAGGCCCATATCCTTGTGGCTACGACCGTGATAGAGGTAGGAGTGAATGTTCCGAACGCCACCACGATGGTCATTGAGAATGCCGAACGTTTCGGATTGTCGCAGTTGCATCAGTTGCGCGGACGTGTTGGTCGCGGTGCCGACCAGAGTTTCTGTGTGTTGATGACCAAGCAGAAGATAGCGAGGGAAACACGTCAGCGACTTGAGATAATGACCACTACGACAGACGGGTTCGTGGTTGCCGAGGCCGACCTGAGGATGCGCGGACCCGGTGATCTCGAGGGGACCATGCAAAGCGGCATCGCGTTTGACCTACATATAGCCAATCTGGCCACGGACGGACAGATTGTTCAGCTCGCCCATGACTGGTCAGAGCGTGTTCTGGACAGTGACCCCGATTTGTCGAGCCCTGCCAACACCCCTTTGCGGATCACACTGAAGTTCATCACCGACCGCGCGATTGACTTCGGAAGGATAAGCTGAATCAGATTTGGGTATGTCAGGACTCACGGTTGCTTACCGGCACCGGTTCGTCCAGGACGTTGCGTGTGACGGGTTGCCTGTGTGACGCTGATTTGTCGTGTCGTTTTTTCCGTTTTCCCGTTTTCCCGTTTTTGTGGGGTTTGGCGTCACTTGATTGAGTTGTGACGGAGTCGGTTGCCACGGAGCCGGCGGCCACGATGGAGTCGGTTGTTGACTCAATGGAGCCGGTTGCTCCGTCGGAAGATCCGCAGCGTGAGGTGAACACCACCGCCATTATCATTATCCAGCAGATGATGACAAGCGTTACCGCACCGAGCCGTTCCTTTGACTGAGGTTTTTTCATCAGAGGAACTGTGCTATCATGATTATCGCGATGAGTGCCGGAGCCACCCATTTGATGATGAACGCAACTGCCGGGAGCATCCTCGACTTGATTGACCCTTTGTTGGTTAGTTCAGAGCGGAGGAACTCAGGCTTCAGCACCCATCCGAGGTAGACGCACATGAAGATTGAGCCGAGCGGAAGCATGATGTTGGTGGTTACGGTGTCGAGCAGGTCGAAAATGTTCATTCCCAAAATTGTGAATCCGCTCCATGGTCCTTGCGACAGTGAGCAAACCGAGCTGAACAGAATGAGGGGCAACAGCACAATGCAGCAAGCTTTTTTACGGCTTACCTTCATATGCTCCTGACAGAACATGACCGTCACTTCGGCGATAGAGAGAGTAGAGGAGATGGCTGCGATGAAAAGGAGAAGGAAGAAGAGTGCGGACCATAGTTGCGGACAAGGCATGTGCATGAAAATTTCGGGGAGAGTGACGAACACCAGCGTCGCCCCTTCCAGATTGTCGCCCGTCAGACCAAACGTGGTCACGGCCGGGAAGATGATTAGCCCCATCATTATCGCCACGAGCAGGTCGAGCAGCGACACCGTTATGGCAGTGCGTCCCAGCTTGGTGTCCTTGGGGTAGTAGGCAGAGTAGGTGATCAATATGCCCATGCCGAGGCTGAGAGAGAAGAAAGCCTGTCCCATGGCGTTGATTACCACGCCCGGAGTTATTTTGCTGAAATCAGGGTTGAGGAAAAATTCCAGTCCTTCGGTAGCCTTGTCGAGCGTCAGCGACACTCCTGTGAAGATTAGCAGCAGAATGAACAGCAACGGCATCATGATGTTCGACATCCGCTCAATACCTTTTTTCACACCGCGTAGCAGAGTGACCAGATTGAGCAGAATCACGGCTAAAGTGAAAATCAGCGGGAGCCATGCGCCGCCGATGTATTGCTTCATTTTCAATGAGAAATCGTGGTTCATGGCCTGTTCAGAGGCGGTAGAAACATCGTAGAGGCTGCCGGTGAGTGATTCAAAGAGATACTCCAGGGTCCATCCGGCCACCACCATGTAGAAACAGAGGATGAGGTAGGATGCGAGCGTTGCCACCGCCCCTGCCATCCACCAGGGTTTACCCGGAGTGAGACGGCGGTATACACCCATGGCGGAAGATTTACCTCCGCGGCCTAATGCGAATTCACCCAGCATTACGGGAATGCCCAAAAGGAACACGCAGATGATGTAGATAAGAAGAAACGCCGCACCGCCATTAGCCTGGGTTTCAGCCGGGAAACGCCACACATTGCCGAGCCCTACGGCCGAGCCGACAGTAGCCGCAATCAAACCTATTTTCGACCCGAAGGTCACTTTCTCTTTCATTTTAGAATTAAACTATTTTGGATTTAGGAGTGAGTTCATTAAATAAATTCTCAATCAGTTGAGTTTAATTCAGACACACTCATAGAACGTCAATTGATTCAAGCGACTCCATGATTGGGAATGAAAATATGGATATATTGAGTCATAATCGCTATGAATTTGTTTATTTTGGGGCAAAATTACGAAAAAATGCAATAGCAAACGTTCTATTTTGTGTTAAAAAATAAATATGGCTGATTTTTGTTATTAAACACCCTCTAAAATTTTCAGAAAGCCGGGAGACGGTTGTTCCAACCCTGTTGTTCGAGCCATTCAGCCATGGGAGGGAGGGGCGGAGTGTGGAATCCGGCTTTTGCGAGGTCGCGAGCCCACTTGTAGCGGTTTTCAACTGCCTGGAACAGTCGTCCCGCTTGTGAGAGGTCCTCGGGATAGCGGTGGCGGAATCGTGCGTACTCAAGATCGCAGGAGTCTTTCTGTCCAATATATGTGGCGTAGAACTGACGGAAGCGGGCATAGGGGTAATCGTCGGCGGGAGTACGTTCAAGGTTCAGTTCCCCGTCGGTCACCGGAGGGACCGTTTTGTAGTTCTCCTTGGTTTCAACCGGAACGATGAGTTTAGGGTGAGCTTCGGCTTTGGCTTTACCGGCAGATTTCAGAGAGGACTTTTTTGCGCGCGCTTCAGCAGCGCGTTTGCGTTTAATGACGGCTTCGTAACCGGCATCGAGGTCATATTGTTGCTGATAGCGGAGAATGTTGTTGAGGAGGAAGTCATAAGCTACCTGCTCAGCTTGTGACAGTCCGGAGGGTTGAGTGTCATGAAGGAAAAAAGCGAAAATCGCCGAGGTTACCCGTGCGAGAAATTCAGGAGATTGGTTTTCGAGGATTCCGAGCCATTCAGGTTCAATGATAATCTGTTTCATTTCGTTGCTGATTTTGTGATTTTGTGCAAATATAGATGCTGCGACGGATGGTTCGACCGGATTTTATCACACGACAGCGGTCGCAAAGTGAGACAATTAACACAGAAACCATAAGATAACAGGGCGAAAAACAGGTGTTTGAGAGAATCGGTTAACAATAGTTATCGCACAAAAAATATGCATGAAGACGCACAAAAAAAGAGTGTGCCACCTTGGTGACACACTCTTAGAAACTGTTTAAAATTTATTTTATCTTGTCTTTGAGATTCTTGTCAATCTGTTTTTAATCTTGATTCATTCATTTAGAAGCCCCTAAACTCCTGGAACAGACGCTTATTCAAAAATGTGGCGCAGTTTGCTGAACAGGCGTTGTTTCGTTGATTCGTCGGGGGTGATGTCGGGTTGACCCTGCAGGCTTTCGAAAGCCTTGCGCTCAGTTTCGTTGAGTGTCTCCGGGATGTAGACCATGATGTTGACCAGTTCGTCGCCTGTTGCACCACCCTGAGAAGATGGCAGACCTTTACCACGGAGTCGGAGCACCTTGCCGGGTTGAGTGCCCGGTGCGATTTTCAGACGTGCGCGACCGGTGATGGTAGGAACTTCAACCGAACCGCCAAGTGCAGCAGTGGGGAGGTCGAGCATGAGGTTGTAGATAACGTCGTTACCGTCACGGATGAGTTCAGGGTCCTTGACTTCATCGATAACCACGAGGAGGTTACCGGGGATTCCATCGGCACCCGGTCGGCGCGGGTAGTTACCTTTGCCACGCACCGTGAGCACATCGCCGTCGGCCACACCGGCGGGGATTTTGAAAGATACGAGGTTTTCCTTTCGTTCCACACCTTCGCCATGACAGAAAGAGCATGGGGTAGAAACGATTTTACCTTCGCCGTGGCAAGTGGGGCAGACTTCCTCCGACACCATCTGTCCGAACATGGTGTTCGCAACTTGCTGAACCACCCCCGATCCGTTACATGTGGGACAGGTGCTGAAGGCCGTACCATCCTTGGCTCCGGTGCCGTTGCAGTGACCGCATTTTTCGTAAACCGGAATTTTGAGAGTTTTAGATACACCCGTAGCGATTTCAGCGAGTGTCATTTTGACTTTTATTCGGAGGTCGCTACCTTTTTTGGCTTGACGTCGACGGGAACGTCCACCGGTAGCTCCACCCCATTGACCGCCGAAACGTCCGCCGAAGATATCGCCGAACTGGCTGAAAATATCTTCCATTGACATGCCGCCGGAGGAGTAGAATCCACCTCCTTGACCACCGCCGAATCCCTGTGGACCCATGTTGTGGCCGAACTGGTCGTATTTAGCGCGTTTCTGCTCATCGGAGAGAACGTCGTAGGCTTCGGCCGCTTCCTTGAATTTCTCTTCAGCTTGCTTGTCGCCCGGATTTTTATCGGGGTGATATTTTATAGCCAACTTTCGGTAGGCTTTTCTGATTTCGTCCTTGGTAGCTTTTTTATCTACGCCAAGCACTTCATAGTAATCACGTTTGCTCATAGTTAAAATAAATTTGCTGTGCCATTGGCAACTCAACGCTCCATTATGACACCGGGATCAGGTGTTTTTTTGGGCGAGAGATGTCCGAAAAAATGTGGTGTTATTGTCCGACTGCCACTTTGGCGTGACGAATGACTTTGTCGTTGAGGGTGTAGCCTTTGGCCACGGTGTCGATCACTTTGCCTTTTTTGTCATTGTCGTCGACGGGCACGAGCGCAATGGCTTCGTGATATTCGGTGTCGAAAGGAACGTTGTCGGTGGGGATTTCCTTGACGCCGTTCTGTTCCAGGTATTTAACGAGTTTGTTGTAGATCAGGAGCATGCCTTCCTTGACAGCTTTCGCATCAGAGCTGTCCTTGATAGCGTCGAGACCACGTTCGAAATCGTCGACGATTGGCAGGAGACCTTTAAGGACTGATTCAGCAGCGTTTTTGAGCAGGTCGGCACGTTCGCGAACGTTGCGTTTGCGGAAATTGTCGAATTCAGCCATCAGAAAGAGGTATTCCTTTTTCTGGTTTTCGAGCTGATTCTGTGATTCAGAGAGTGCGTTCTTGAGAGTTTCGAGTTCGCCTTGTTCCTCGTTGACTTCATCAGCGACATCGTTGATTTCAGCTGCTTGTTCAGGCTGCTCATTCAGCTCCATTTCAGGTTGTTCCTGTTTTTTTTCTTTATCGTGTTTATCTTTGCTCATATGTTTAATTTTTTATTTTCAATTTAATGGATAATTTTGAGGGGGCAGATTCATACCCACTTTCCGTATAGCAAAAACGTTGCCAAACTCACCGATGAAGAAGGTGAATTTATCTATGTAACAAAAAAAAAGGTGTCAGCGTTCAGTGACCTGTCGAGAAAGATTGGGAAACCTGACAGATTTGTTGGTTGGTGGCAGGTGTTTCACGTGTTTTCTCAGATGTCGAGTTTGAACATGACGTTTTTGAGGTTTTGGAATTCGTCGCGAGACTGATGTGCCGAGATTTCATCGCTGAATATGGCGTAGATAGCCGATCCGGAGCCGGTCATTGACGAATAGATAGCCCCGTTGTTCAGCATTGTCTGTTTGATCAGGGGGAGTTGCGGGTGGTTTTTGAAAATTCCGGGTTCGAAATCGTTTTTGATCTTACCTTGCCACCCGGAGATGTCGGTTTGGGCGATGATTTCAGCCAGCGGCTTGGAAGGACGGCATGGTGTTACGTTGGCGTAGGCCTCTTTAGTTGGTACGCTCACCTGCGGTTTGACAATGACCATCCAGAGGTTTTTCAGTGACAGGTTTATGGGTGAGAAATCCGTTCCGATACCGGTTGCCAGTTGCGGTTTGTTGTAGATGAAGAAAGGGCAGTCGGCACCGATGGTTGCCGCAATTTGCGCCATGGCATCGTTGTCCATTCCGAGTCGGAACATTTTGTTGAGGGCCATAATGGTGAAAGCTGCGTCGGCCGATCCGCCACCGAGTCCGGCTCCGTCGGGGATTATCTTATGCAGGAAGATATGGACCGGTGGGATAGCGCAGGCTGCTTCCACTGCACGGAAAGCCTTGATCACCAGGTTTTTCTCCATTGGGCAATCCATGGCGTTGCCGGTCACTGAGAGTGAGAGTTCAGAGTCGGTGGCCGGCACGATTTCAAGGATGTCGGTCCAGGGCACGGGCACCATGACGGTTTCAATGTCGTGGTAGCCGTCGGGGCGACGGTTGACGATGTCGAGACCGAGGTTGATTTTACAGTTCGGGAAGAGTATCATCGTGTTCCGGGTCGTTTTCCGTTGTGAGTTCCAGAGTTAGAGTTGTTTGAGTTTCCACCGGGTCGGGATCCGGTTCCGGAGTTGCTGTTGCCCGGGTTACCGATTGTGCCACCGTTGGTGTTCACCGGCGGGCGTGGGTTGTTTGACGGGCGGTTGTAGTCAGGTTTGTTCCAGTTGTTGCCCGGTTTGTTCCAGTTGCCCGGGTTATAGTGGGGAGGCGGTGGGGGCGGGGGTGTCGTGTAGTCGGGGTAGTAGACCGGGATGTTGTTGATGGGATATATGGCGGGGGGCGGCGGAGCGATGGGGTCGTAGTAATAGTCGTAGCCTGAGGTTGTGTCCCACCATGTTGTGCATGATGAGAAACAGATAGCTGCTATTGCCATTGTGGAGATGAGGATGGAATTTTTCATATTGTGATATGTTTTTTTGACGTTGACCACTTTCTAAAGAAACATAAAAAAAGTGAGATTGTTGACTCTGGGTCACCGATTGAGTATGTGGTTGACCTTAATTAAGGCGTTGATGAAAGTGTCGACTTCCTGCAGGGTGTTGTAGACTGCGAATGAGGCTCTTACTGTTCCCTCGATACCGAGGGCGTTCATTAGCGGCTGAGCGCAATGGTGGCCTGTACGGACTGCTACGCCGAGTTTGTCGAGGAGCATTCCGGTGTCGTAGTGGTGGGCGTTTCCGAGGAGGAAACTAATTACCGCCGATTTGTGGCGGGCGTTTCCGAAAATTCGTATTCCGGGTATTTCCCCGAGCATTCTTTTTGTGGCGTAGTCGAGCAGGTGCTGTTCATGTGCGGCGATGTTGTCCATGCCTATCTCGTTGATGAAGTCGAGTGCCTGCTGAAAGGCCGCGATGTCGATGAAGTCGGGTGTTCCGGCCTCGAACTTGAACGGGAGTTCGGCGAAAGTTGTGCCTTCGAAGCTGACATGGGCAATCATTTCGCCGCCACCTTGATAGGGGGGCATTTTCTCGAGCAGATGTTTCTTGCCATAAAGGACGCCTACGCCTGTGGGGCCGTACATTTTGTGGGATGAGAAGGCGTAGAAGTCAACGTCGAGGTCGCGCACGTCGACCAGCGTGTGGGGAGTTGCCTGCGCCCCGTCGACCATGACCGGGACACCGTGCGAGTGGGCTATCGCGGTCATTTCCTTGACGGGGTTGACTGTGCCGAGGACGTTGCTGACGTGAGTGAAAGAGACGAACCGGGTTTTCGGGGAGAAGAGCCGGCGGTAGGTTTCCAGGTCGAGTTCGCCGCGGTTGTTTATAGGCACGACTTTGATCTCGAATCCTATGCGTTGCTGGAGCAGTTGCCAGGGGACGATGTTGGCGTGGTGCTCCATGACGGTGAGTATGACTTCGTCGCCCTTGGAGAGGTTAGCGCCGCCCCATGAGGCGACAACCAGGTTTATAGCCTCGGTTGTGCCGCGGGTGAAGATTATTTCCTGTTCGGATTCGGCGTTGATGTAGTCGCGCACCCTGATTCGGGTTTTCTCCATGAGGTCGGTGGCTTCCTGGGAGATGGAGAAGACTCCGCGGTGGACGTTGGCCTTTGTGTGGAAATAAGAATCGTTGATGGCGTCGACCACTCTTTTGGGTGTTTGCGATGTGGCCGTGTTGTCGAGATAAACGAGTTGTTTGTTATAGACCGTACGGTCGAGAATGGGGAATTGGTGGCGTATGTTGAGTATCTGGTCGTTGTCCATGAGGGTGTTGGATTACTTGTGACATTCCGAGTTGCATTCGGCGCAGAGCAGTTCATCGCCGGCGAGGCGACGTTCAACGAGATGGCGCAGACGGTCGCGGATGGGTTCAACGCGGATGGAGTCGATTGCGTCGCTCATGAAAGCCTGCATCAGCAATCGTTTGGCCTGTTGCTGTGGAATGCCACGTGTTTGCATGTAGAAAAGGGCATTCTGGTCGAGCTGGCCTGTGGTAGCGCCGTGAGAGCATTTTACTTCATCGTTGAAAATCAGGAGTTGGGGACGAGTGTGCATTTTTGCGGAGTCCGAGGCCAGGATGTTGTGGTTGCTCTGGTAGCCTTCGGTGAACGGAGCTTCGGGGGTGACGACGATGCTACCTTCAAAGGCACCGTTGGAGTTACCGTCGAGGAGGTATTTGAACAGTTGGTTGCTGTGGCAGTGTGGAGCCGCATGGATTACGTTCGAGTTGTTGTCGACGTGGCTTTTTTTGTCGGCAATCACCATTCCGGCGAGCATTGTGCGCGCGTGTTCACCGTTTAGAGTGACGTTGAAGTCGTTGCGAGTGGAGCCGTTGAGCAGAGTCGCAGTTGCCGAGGTGAAGTCAGAGCCGGTTTGCTGGGTGACGAACATCTGGGAGTAGCGCGAGGTGTCGGGCGATGATTCCTCGATGGAGTAGAACCCGACAGCGGCGTTGTTTCCCAGGGCTATCTCCACCACTTCCGAAGATAGGAACGGGATGTTTTCAGACTGAGTGTGGTCGCATGCGAGGATGTTTACGCGGGAGTTTTCCTCGGCTACGATCAGAATTCGTCGGAAGGCGAGAGTTGGGGTGGGAGAGGAGAAAATGTTGACCAGCTGGAGCGGTTTTTCGAGCGTGACCCCTTTGCGGATGTGGATGAAAACGCCGTCCTGCACCAGCATGTTGTTCAGGGCAACGTTGACATTGTCGGCGGGAGCGATACGGCCGTAGTATCGGCTTACGAGCTCAGGGTTTTCCTTGGCTGCGGCGGCCAGCGAGGTCACGGTCACTCCGTCGGGGAGGTTGTTGAGCAGAGAGCGGGTGGCCACGAACCGGTCGTTTACCACTATTGAGAGCAGGGTGCTGACATTGGGTATGTCGCATTTGAACGAGGCGGCGATGTCGACCGGAATGTTTACGCGGTTGATGTTCACGCCGTAGTCAGGAGCGAACATGTCGTTGATTGAAGTTTTCTGGAACCCTTCGTCGCGTTTGTCGGGGAACCGGCTGTTCAGGAGCCTGCGGCAGGCGTCGTCGCGCAGAGCGTTGATCGCCGGGGCAGAGTTGGCGGAGATCACGTCGGCGTTGCCGGTGTAAAGGTCAATGTACTGTTTGAGTGCTTCCATGATAGTTATTTGTACATTTCGTCAACTTCCTGTTTGATCCAGTCGTAGCCGCGTTCCTCGAGTTCGAGGGCGAGTTCCGGTCCGGCCGATCTGACAATCCGGCCTTTGTAAAGGACATGGACGAAGTCGGGTTTGATGTAGTCGAGCAGACGCTGGTAGTGGGTTATGACAATGGTTGCGTTTTCGCTGTTTTTGAGTTTGTTGACTCCTTCAGAGACGATTCGGAGCGCGTCGATGTCGAGCCCGCTGTCAGTTTCGTCGAGGATTGAGAGTCGGGGTTCGAGCATTGCCATCTGGAAGATTTCGTTGCGTTTCTTTTCGCCGCCGGAGAATCCTTCGTTTACCGAGCGTGATGCGAGTTTGTTGTCGAGTTCGACGATTGCCCGTTTCTGTCGCATCAGTTTGAGGAATTCGCCGGCAGAGAGGGGCTCCTGGTTGAAGTATTTACGTTTGGCGTTGATTGCGGCACGCATGAAGTTGACCATTGAAACGCCCGGGATTTCCACGGGGTACTGGAACGAGAGGAATAGACCTTCGTGGCTGCGGTCCTCGGGAGAGAGCGACAGGAGGTCGATGCCGTGGAAAGTGGCGGAGCCTTCTGTTACGTTGAACACGGGGTTACCTGCGAGCACCGAAGATAGGGTGCTTTTGCCCGAGCCGTTAGGTCCCATGATAGCGTG